>CATABD010000042.1 GCA_949494735.1 uncultured Oscillospiraceae bacterium | reverse complement strand
ACGTTGGAGCGGTAGCGCTTGGTGGCGTACTCCTCCGCCACGTTGGCGCAGCCGCCCAGCACCCGCTGGCAGGAGGCTGCCTGCTCCCGGGCGGAGCCGTCGCCTGGCTTGAGGGCCATGACGAAGGAGCCGATGCCGGTGTCGGCGGGGAAATCCGGATCCTGTCCGGCCCGGCGCTTCAGCTCCTCCGCCTGGACGGCCTTGGCGCTGGACACATAGCCGGGGCACTTTCGGCTCAGAGTGAACTCGGCCAGCCGCAGGGGGTTGGAGCGGTAGGAGGAGGTCTCGCCGGAGGGGATCAGCTCATCGGTGGTGGTAACCGGGTCGTAGATGGCGGCACAGCAGGTGAGCAGCAGGTTGTCCGGCAGGGGGATCTGCTCCGGCCAGTCGGCGATATTGGGGCCGAACACCAGCCCGGCATCCGGCTGGGGCCGGCCCACGCCGAAGTAGACCCGGGACTGGTAGGGGGTGTCGTCGTAGCTCCACTGCTCATCCGCCCGGTCAGCGGGCACGTCCGGCAGCTCGTCCGCCCCGGTGAGGACGCCCCCCATCCGGGCGGTGGCGGCGATGGACCGGGCGTCCATGAGGGCCACGTAAGAGATCTGGCCGTCCCCCGGCTTGGAGCCCTCCCGGTTGGGGAAATTCCGGGTGGAGTGGCGGATGGAGAAGGCCCCGTTGGCGGGCACGTCCCCCGCGCCGAAGCAGGGTCCGCAGAAGCAGGAGCGGATGGAAGCCCCCGCCGCCATGAGCTGGGCAATATAGCCCTGGCGGGTCAGTTCCAGGTTGATGGGCATGGAGCCGGGGTAGCAGGACAGCCAGAAGGCCCCGGAGCCGGTGGAGCAGCCCTTGAGAATCTCGGCGGCACGCTTCAGATTCTGGTAGGTGCCGCCGGAGCAGCCTGCGATAACCCCCTGGTCCGCCCGGAACTGGCCGTCCACGATTTTCTCCACCAGGGAGGGGGCGTTTTTCACCCCCAGCTGTTCCGCCGCGTCCACATCCGCCTGGTGGAGCAGGTCGGCCATGTTGGCCTTGAACTCCTTGATCGTATAGGCGTTGGAGGGGTGGAAGGGCAGGGCGATCATGGGCTCCACCCTGTCCAGCTCCACGGTGACCAGGCCGTCATAGCGCGCGCCCTCCACCGGGGACAGCTCCCGGTAGCTGTCCCCCCGGCCCAGCAGGGTGAGGGCAGTTTTGGTCTGCCCGTCGGTCTGCCACAGGGAGGACAGACAGGTGGTCTCGGTGGTCATCACGTCGATGCCCGCCCGGTAGTCCATGGACAGGGAGGTCACGCCGGGGCCGAAGAACTCCAGCACGGCGTTTTTCACCGCGCCGCTTTTAAAGGTGGCACCCACCAGGGCCAGGGCCACGTCCTGGGGCCCTACGCCGGGCCGGGGGGCCCCGGTGAGGTAGACGGCGACGATTTTGGGGTAGGCGATGTCATAGGTCTTGCGAAGCAACTGCCGGGCCAGCTCGGGGCCGCCCTCGCCGATGGCCATGCAGCCATAAGCCCCGTAGCGGGTGTGGGAGTCGGAGCCCAGGATCATCCGGCCGGGGGCGGCGTACCGCTCCCGCATGTAGGAGTGGATGACGGCCTGGTGGGCGGGGACAAACTCGCCGCCGTACTTTTTGGCTGCGCTCAGTCCGAACACGTGGTCGTCCTCGTTGATGGTGCCCCCCACGGCGCACAGGGAGTTGTGGCAGTTGGTGAGCACGTAGGGCAGGGGGAACTCCTTCATCCCCGAGGCCCGGGCGGTCTGGATGATGCCCACGTAAGTGATGTCGTGGGAGGCCATGGCGTCAAAGCGGATGGACAGCCGGTCCGGGTCATTGGAGGTGTTGTGGGCCATGAGGATGGCGTGGGCCATGGAGCCCTCCCGGCCCTGGGGGCCCTGGGCGGGGATAAAGCCGCTGTTTTGCCAGCGGACAGGGGTGGTTTGAACGGTAATCATATGCGGTTCCTCCCGTGGGGTGATTTGCTTTAGTGTAGCAAATTATCGGGCAAAAAGCAAGAAAACCGGGGAATTTTACCGGCATCAAAATGCACAATAAAATTCCCCGGCGGGCCTGGTCAATTATCGTGGAGGAAGTACAGCAGGTCGCGGACGTTCCGGCCCACGATGAAAGCGGCGTTATCCGTGTTGTCGACGGTGTAGAGCGCCACCCCGTTTTCATACTGGGCGGAGGTCTTGACCACTGTGCCGTCTTGGTCAATGGACAGGATGCAGCGGCTGCGGGGGCTTTGGACATCCGGCGCGGGGGTGGTATAGTCCAAGATGATCTGCAAGCCCTGGACGGACAGGCTGGTCACCTGCGCGTCCTGACCGTCGATCCGAAGGACGCCGGCGTCCACCAAACCAACGGGCAGCTCATGGGCGGGCGGGTCCACCTCGCCCGGGTTGGGGAAAAAAGCGGCCACGTTTTCGCTGGCCCGCAGCGCTTTGGCCAGCTCAAATTCCTCCTGGGTGATGAGGGCGAAGGGACAGGTTTTGACGGCTTCGCCGGCGGAGGCGGTCTGGGCCCTGTAGGCGTAGACCTTTTGGGGATTGAGCCAGAGCAGCAAAAAGATCACCGCCGCGCACAGCGGCAGGGCCGCCGCGGCGATCAACCACCGGGAGAGAGGTTTTTTATCCATGGCGCGCCTCCTTTTTTCAACAGTATACCACAGGCCGGAGGGGAGCGCAAGGCGGGGGAAGAGCGGGGCCGGGGCGGCGTTTTTCGATTGGCACTGGAATTTTGCGGCGAAGTGTGGTAATATAATAAGCCAAGCATATGCCGCGCCCGCGGCAGTTTGAGAATGGGGTGACTGCATTGGAATTTTGGATGGCAATTGTGCTGGGATTGGTGCAGGGGGTGGCGGAGTTTCTGCCCATCTCCAGCTCGGGGCACCTGTCCCTGCTGCAATCCTTCTTCGGCATGGAGGAGCCAGACGCTCTATATAATATCCTGCTCCACTTTGCCACGCTGCTGGCGGTGTGCGTGGTGTACCGGGGGGACATCGCGGATATGGTTGTGGAGTTTTTCCGGGGGATCGCCGCGCTGTTCGGCGGGTCCGGGGCGCGGGAGCGGGGCAACCCTCCCGAGGCCCGGCGGCTGGTGCTGCTGCTGATTCTGGGCACCCTTCCCCTGTTTCTGGTGCTGCCCATTGAGGACTTTGTAGAGGAGCTGGGGGCAAACCCGGTGTTCGTCTCCGTCATGCTGCTGGTCACCGGCTGTATTTTGTACCTGTCCGACCGCTACGGCGGCGGGCGGAAAAACGGCTGTACCGCCACGGTGAAGGACGTGCTGCTGGTGGGGCTGGCCCAGGGGGCGGCCACCATCCCCGGCCTGTCCCGCTCCGGAACCACCATCTCCGCCGGGATGGCCCTGGGCTTTGAGCGCAACTTCGCCGTCCGCTTCTCCTTCCTGCTCTCCCTGCCCGCCGTGCTGGGGGCCACCCTGCTGAAGGTGGTCAAGGTGGCGGGCGCGGGGGAGATCGACACGGGCCTGCTGCCCATGTACCTGGCGGGCATGGCGGTGGCCGGGGTGGTGGGCTATTTCTCCATCTCCCTGGTGAAGCTGCTGGCCAGCAAGGGCAAGTTCGGCATGTTTGCCTACTACTGCTGGATTGCCGGGGCCGCCGCCCTGGCAGGCAGCCTCCTTCTCCCCATCCTTGCCCCCGCGGCGTAACATAAACAGGAGGATTTCCCCATGGCTTCCACACAAAAGAAAAGTTCTGCGTCAAGCGGCGGTTCCAAGGGCCGCCCCGCGTCCAATACGGCAAACAGCGGCGGCAAGCGTTCTGCGTCCAGGTCCGGGGCCCCGTCCCAGTCCAAGGGGCGCTCCCGCCGGTCCGCCCCCCAGAGAAAGCCCTACCGTCGGGAGGTGGGGGGGGCGGTTTGCCTTCTGCTGGCCCTGTTCGGGGCCATCGGCTATTTCAAGACGGAGGAGGGGGCGGTGATCGCCCTGTTCTGCGACCTGCTCAAGGGGCTGTGCGGCTACGGCTTCTATCTGGCCCCGCCCATGCTGCTGGCCGCCGCCGTGATCCTGATCCTTCACCGGGGCCGCCCCGTCCGGCTGCGGGTGGCGGGGGCGGTGTGCCTGCCGGTGTTTGTGGGCGCGCTGCTCCACCTGCTGCTGAGCAAGGGGGAGTATGAGTGGGGCTGGGAGCTCTTCGGCCGGCTTTGGGCGGATGGCAGGGCGGTGAGCTGCGGCGGCGTGGTGAGCGGCACGCTGGCCATGGCCTTCCGCTTCGCCTTCACCACCGTCGGGGCCGTTGTGGTGCTGCTGGTGCTCACCGCGGCGGCGGCGCTGTGCGCGCTGCGCCTCACCCCGGCGGATATTCTGGACTATCTGCAAGACCGGCGGGAGCAGCGCCCGGAGTACGACCCGGACGACTACCCCGAGCCGGAGGAGCGGCCCCGCAGGCCCGCCCGCAAGGGGCCGGAGCCCGCCCCGGCCCGGCGGAGGAGCGCGGCCATCGACATACCCGTGGACGACGGCCCCCTGCTGGCCAAAAAGCCCACCACCCCGGTGACCACCGTGCGCAAGAAGTCCTTCTTTGACAAGGTGGCCGGGGTGGCCCTGCCCGGCCAGGGGGACAGGCCCCCGGCTGTGGAGGAGGAGCCCCCGGAGTACGAGGACGTGGCCGAGCTGCGCCCCATGAAGGAGCCTCCCCGCACCCCCAAGCCCTCCCCGGTGGCCCCGCCCCCGGCTATGGACGACCTGATCCCCCCGGCGGCGCCCACCCCCCTGCGCACGGAGCCCGCGGCGCCCCCGGCGGCCCGGGAGGAGCCGGTGCCGCCCCCCGTCATCCGGGAGCCCGCCCCCCAGAAGCTGTCCAAGGAGGAGGAGCAGGCCCAGGTGCGGGAGGAGATGGCCCGGGAGATCGAGGCGGGCATGGAGCAGGATCCCCCCGCCTACCGCTATCCCCCCGTGACCCTGCTCAACCAGGGGGGAGGGGGGAACGCCGCCGCCGCGGACGGGGAGCTCCACGCCAACCAGCAGCGCCTCCAGGACGCCCTCCAGTCCTTCGGCGTCAGCGCCCGCATCGTCAACGTCATCCGGGGCCCCGCCGTCACCCGGTATGAGCTGGAGCTGGACCAGGGGGTGAAGCTGAACAAGATCACCAACCTGTCCGGCGACATCGCCCTGGCCCTGGGGGCGTCCGCCGTCCGCGTGGCCCCCATACCCGACAAGATCTCCACCGTGGGCATCGAGGTGCCCAACCGGCAGGTGTCCCCCGTGTGCATCCGGGACGTGCTGGGCTCCAGGGCCTTCACCGACAGCCCCTCCAAGGTGTCCTTCGCCGTGGGCAAGGACATCAGCGGCCGACCCATCGTGGGCAATATCGCCCGCCTGCCCCACATGCTCATCGCGGGCACCACCGGCTCGGGCAAGTCGGTGTGCACCAACTCCCTCATCATCTCCCTGCTCTATAAGGCCACCCCGGAGGAGGTCCGCCTCATCATGGTGGACCCCAAGATGGTGGAGCTGAGCGTCTACAACGGCATCCCCCACCTGCTCATCCCCGTGGTCACCGACCCGAAAAAGGCCGCGGGCGCTTTGCAGTGGACGGTGAGCGAGATGATGAAGCGCTACCAGAAGTTTTCCGAGGTGGGGGCAAAGGACCTGGCGTCCTACAACAACCACGCCGCCCAGCGGGAGGATCTGGAGCCCATGCCCCAGATCGTGGTGGTCATCGACGAGCTGGCCGACCTGATGCTGGTGGCGGCCAAGGAGGTGGAGGAATCCATCTGCCGGGTGGCCCAGATGGGCCGCGCCTCGGGGATGCACCTGGTCATCGCCACCCAGAGCCCCCGGGCCGACGTGATCACCGGCCTGATGAAGGCCAACATCCCCAGCCGCATCGCCTTCGCGGTGGCCTCCAGCCTGGAGTCCCGCATCATCCTGGACACCACCGGCGCGGAAAAGCTGGTGGGCAAGGGGGACATGCTGTACGCCCCCCTGGGGCAGGACAAGCTCCGCGTCCAGGGCTGCTTCATCACCGAGGAGGAGGTGGCCAACGTGGTGGACTTCATCAAGGAGGGGGCGTCCGCCCAGTACGACGAACAGGTGATGCACGAGATTGAGAAGAACGCCGAGGACAAAAACAAAGCGGACAAGGGCGTGGGCGGTTCCGACCCCGCCGCCGGGGGCGGGGACGACTACGACGAGCTGCTCCCCGCCGCCATCGACGTGGTGCTGGAGGTGGGGCAGGCCAGCGTGTCCATGCTCCAGCGCAGGCTGAAGCTGGGCTACGGCCGGGCCGCCCGGCTGGTGGATCAGATGGAGGAAAAGGGGGTCGTCGGCCCCTTCGAGGGCTCCAAGCCCCGGCAGCTGCTCATCACCAAGGAGCAGTGGGCGGAGATGCAGTACAAGCAGAACATGGTGGCCGCCGTGCCCAACGAACTCCCCTTTGAGGGGGACGCCTTCCCCCAGGACAGGGACACCCCGCCCTTTGATATGGACGAATGAAATGGGCCGCCCGGAAGCCTCCGGGCGGCCCTGCTTTTTCACGGTTTTGGTACAGCTTCTCAGAAGGGGAGGGAGCGCTCCGCCTCGGGGTCGTCCCCCGGCCCCTCGCGGGGGGCCAGGGCGGCCACAGTGACCGCCCCCCGGCCATACTTGGAGCGGATGGCGTCCATGGTGCGCTCCAGCCGCTCCACCCGGTCCCGCTGCCGGGGGGAGGCGGACTGGAACAGGTCCAGCTGCACCGCGGCCTCCTCCTCCGGGATCAGGCTGTGGGCGGTGAGGGTGATAGCCCGGATGGGCGCGCCTGACTTCCAGCTGCGGGCGATGATGTCCATGGCGGCCTGGTACAGCTCCCGGGCGGTGTTGGTGGGGGCGGGCAGGGGGCGCTGGCGGCAGATATCCTTGAATTTGGGGTCCCGGATGGTCACCTGGAGGGTGAACGCCTTCATGCCGTGCCTGCGCAGCCGCACCGCCACCTGGTCGGCCAGCATGGCCACCCCCCGGCTCACCTCGTCCCGGCGGATGAGGTTGCGGGGGAAGGTCTCCCCATTGCCCACCGATTTGGGGGGCGTGTACGTCCCCGCCGGGGCCACGGCGCTGTGTTCCAGGCCGTTGGCGTACTCCCACAGCTGTCCCCCCTGCTTGCCCAAAAGCTCGGTGAGCGCATTTTTGTCGAAGGCGGCCAGATCCCCGATGGTGGACACCCCGTACTGCCCCAGCACCTTGGCCGCCGCCCGGCCCACAAAGAGCAGGTCGGTGACGGGCAGGGGCCAGACAATGCGCCGGAAGTTTTCCCGGGAGATAACGGTGGTGGCGTCCGGCTTCTTGTAGTCGCTGCCCAGCTTGGCGAACACCTTGTTGAAGGAAACCCCCACCGAGATGGTCAGCCCCAGCTCCTCCCGGACGGTGTTTCGGATGCGGTCGGCCAGGGCCCTGGGGTCGCCGCCGAACAGGTGGAGGGAGCCGGTGACGTCCAGCCAGCTCTCGTCGATGCCGAAGGGTTCGATGAGGTCGGTGAAGCGGTCATAGATGGCGTTCACCCGTTTGGAGTACTCCCGGTACAGCCCGCGGGTGGCGGGGAGGAGCACCAGGTCCGGGCACTTCTGCCGGGCCTGCCAGATGGTCTCCGCCGTTCGCACGCCAAAGCGTTTGGCGGGCTCGTTTTTGGCCAGAATGATGCCGTGGCGGCTTTTGGGGTCGCCGCACACCGCTGTGGGGACGTTTTGCAGCTCCGGGCGGGAGAGCAGCTCCACGGAGCAATAAAAGCTGTTGCAGTCACAGTGATAGATGACCCGGTCCATGGCGTATCCCTCCTTGAGGATAGTATACATCACACGTTCCGATTTGTCAAACAACCGTTTCACGTGAAACGGCTTGAATTTTCTGGGTGGCGTGGTATACTCAAAAGGGAGAGGCGGCAGGGTAGGGGCCCACGCGTAAATTTTGCGCCCCCTCCGCATAGCGTGGAGGGGGCGCGGGGCTGTTCAGCCGATAAACTGCACGCTGTTGACGCACACGAAGTACAGCCGGTTGTCGCAGTCGTTGGACAGCACCAGGACATTGCCCACAGTGCCCAGCAGGGCCACGTCCTGGAGTACCAGCAGGCCCGCGGCCAGGGACACCCGGCGGCTCAGGTTGTTCTGGGCCAGGGTGGACAGCAGCCCGGCGGCGCAGCAGCAGTCCCGCCCGTCACAGGCGCAGGAGCAGGCGGTTTGGCCGCAGGGGGAGCCCACCGGGTTCAGCCGCTGGGCAAGCATGGAACGGACGCACCGGAAGTTGCGGTCCGTGGCTTCGCCGGGGGTGAGCTCGCCCTCCGCGCAGGCCGCCGCGCCCTGGATCACCACCGCGTCCAGCTGGCACAGGTTCACTTGCTGGGCGGTGAGCGCGCAGCTTTTCCCGGATGGGGTATATACCTCGGCTTCAATGTCGATCAGGTCGCAGCTGCACGGGGAGAACCGGCGGAAGCTGCCGTATAGGCTTCCCAGGTTGTCGGACGCCCCGCAGGGGCAGGGCGGCGTGGGCGGAGCGGGTTTATCCCCGGCCCCGGCGTCATCTCCGGCATCCCCGCCCGCCTGGGCGCCGGGGTTCCCGGCGGAGGGCTTACCGCCCGTCAGTCTGGTCCCAGCCGTGTAGGTGTCGGTGATGAAGGCCGCCGTGTCAAAGTCCAGCAGGCTGGAGATCCGCTCGTCGCACAAAAGGCCCAGGGCCGCCCGGAAGCTCTGCTTGCAGCAGCAGCCCTCCTCCACCTGGGGGGGCTGGGGGGCAGGCGCCGGGGCGGGGCGGCAGCAGCAGACCATGGGCTGGCAGCACTCCGGGCCCTGGCCGCCGCCGTGATCCGGGCAGTTGGGGGGCATGGCGCCGCCGCAGCCGCACCCGCAGTCCGCAGGGGGCATGGGGGCCGCGCCGCAGTCACAGCCGGCGCTGGGCGGCGGGCAGGGCTGGGGGGCGGGGCGCTGGAAGGCCCCGGCGGCGAACTCCTCCGCGGACATGGCATAGCCCTTGTGGGGTTCGCTCCAATAGAATTGACTCATATGAGTACGCTCCTTTCACCGGCCCGTCCCAGGGGGCCCGCCACCCCCGCCGGGGCCGGGGTCAGGCGCGGGGACAGGGCGCAATGCCCGCCTGGGTGCACTCCAGTCTATGCCCCGGGCAGGCATGCGGCCACCTGCCTTGTCAAGCCCTATCCCACAAAAAACACCGCCAAAAAAATGGACCACCATTTATATAGATTGCTAGTTGACACTGACCACAAGATATAGTATCATAAGTGAGCGCCCTCAGTTTGCCCCCCAGATACTTCCAGGGCGGAGCGGACCGCTTCAACTGGCCCGGCGCACAAAAGAACCATCATGAGAAGGGAGCCCGCCCCATGAAAGTCATCAAAAGAGACGACTCCGTTGTGGAGTTTGACCGAGCAAAAATCGTCGCCGCCATCCAAAAGGCCAATGCTGCGGTGGACGAGCCCTGCCGCATCGACGAGGGATCCATTGAGGCCATCGCCGATGCCGTGGCCGAAACCCGCGGCCGCAATCGCCTGCTGGTGGAGGACATCCAGGACATGGTGGAGACCAAGCTGATGGCTGCCGGAAAGTACGAGCTGGCCAAGGCCTATATTATCTACCGCTACACCCGGGCGCTGGTGCGCAAGGCCAACACCACCGACGAGTCCATCCTGTCCCTCATCCGCAACGACAACAAGGAGCTGGCGGAGGAGAACGCCAACAAGAACACCGCCATCGCCTCCACCCAGCGGGACTACATCGCCGGCGAGGTGAGCCGGGACCTGACCAGGCGCATCCTGCTCCCCGAGCATATCTCCAAGGCCCACGACGAGGGCGTGCTCCACTTCCACGACGCGGATTACTTTGTGCAGCATATCTTTAACTGCTGCCTAGTCAACATCGGGGACATGCTGGACAACGGCACCATGATCAACGGCAAGCTCATCGAATCTCCCAAGAGCTTCCAGGTGGCGTGTACTGTGGTCACCCAGATCATCTCCTGCGTGGCCTCCAACCAGTACGGCGGACAGTCTGTGGAGATGAGCCATCTGGGCAAATACCTGCGGGTGTCCTATGAGAAGTATCTGCGCCGTACCCGGGAGGCCGCGCCGGAGCTTCCCGACGCCACGGTGGAAAAGATTGCCGCCGCCCGCACCCGGGACGAGCTGAGAAGCGGCGTACAGACCATCCAGTACCAGATCAACACCCTGATGACCACCAACGGCCAGTCCCCCTTTGTCACCCTGTTCCTGGTGCTGCGGGAGGGCGACCCCTATATCAAGGAGAACGCCGCCATCATCCAGGAGATCCTGTCCCAGCGGCTGGAGGGCATCAAGAACGAAAAGGGTGTGTATATCACCCCTGCTTTTCCCAAGCTGGTGTATGTGCTGGACGAGTGCAATAACCTTACCGGCGGGGAGTACGATTACCTTACCGAGCTTGCTGTCAAGTGTTCCGCCAAGCGGATGTACCCCGACTATATCTCGGCCAAAAAAATGCGGGAGCATTACGAGGGGAATGTGTTCTCCCCCATGGGCTGCCGGTCCTTCCTGTCCCCCTGGAAGGATGAGAACGGGAACTATAAGTTCGAGGGCCGGTTCAACCAGGGCGTGGTGTCCATCAACCTGCCCCAGATCGGCATCCTCTCCGGCCAGGATGAGGACAAGTTCTGGCCCCTGCTGGAGGAGCGGCTGGCGCTGTGCTTCGAGGCCCTGATGTGCCGGCACAACGCCCTGAAGGGCATCCGCTCCGACGTGTCCCCTATCCACTGGCAGTACGGCGCGGTGGCGCGGCTGGACAAGGGGGAGACCATCGACAAGCTGCTGTTCGGCGGCTACTCCTCCATCTCCCTGGGCTACATCGGGCTGTATGAGGTAACCAAGCTGGTGAAGGGCTGCTCCCAGACCGAGCCGGAAGGGGAGGATTTCGCCCTGCGCCTGATGAACCACCTGCGGGAGACCACCGACCGCTGGCGCCGCGAAACCAACATCGGCTTCGCCCTGTACGGCACCCCGGCGGAGAGCCTGTGCTACCGCTTTGCCCGCATCGACAAGGAGCGGTTCGGGACAATACCCGACGTAACCGATAAGGGATATTATACAAACAGCTATCACGTGGACGTGCGGGAGGACATCGACGCCTTTGCCAAGTTCACCTTTGAGAGCCAGTTCCAGAAGATCTCCAGCGGCGGCTGCATCTCCTATGTGGAGATCCCCAACATGCGCCACAACCTGGAGGCCCTGCGGGACGTGGTGCGGTTCATCTACGACAATATCCAGTATGCCGAGTTCAACACCAAGAGCGACTACTGCCAGGTGTGTGGTTTTGACGGGGAGATCATCGTCAACGAGGACAACGAGTGGGAGTGCCCCATGTGCCACAACAAGGACCACGCCAAGATGAACGTGACGAGGCGGACCTGCGGCTACCTGGGGGAGAACTTCTGGAACGAGGGCAAGACCAAGGAGATTGCGTCCCGGGTTCTGCACCTCTGAGAGCCTGTTTAAAATCTCTCAAAACGCCATTTGCCGGATCTTTTCCCGCCATACTTCGTTGGGATTTCTTGAAATAAACACAATGATTCCTGCGAAATCCCGCCTCGCCTGACGGGAAAATCTCTCGTCAGCGGGCATTTTCGAGATATGAAACAGGCTCTAAAAACAAACGCAATCGGGGCGGTCAGCCGACCGCCCCGGTTTTTTCCAAAGGAGACTGCTATGAATTACGCGACAATCAAATGGGCGGACGTGGCCAACGGCCCCGGCGTCCGGGTGTCCCTGTTCGTGTCTGGCTGCACCCACCGCTGCCCCGGCTGCTTCAACCGGGAGGCCTGGGATTTCGGCTTCGGGCAGCCCTTCACAGGGGCGGAGGAGGACAAAATTCTCGCCGCCCTGGCCCCCGCCCACATCAAGGGGCTGTCCCTGCTGGGGGGCGAGCCCTTCGAGCCGGACAACCAGCGCGCCCTGCTGCCCTTCCTGCGGCGGGTGAAGGGGCGCTTCCCGGACAAGAAGGTCTGGTGCTACTCCGGCTACACCCTGGACGGGGAGCTGTGGAGGGAGAGCCGCGCCCGGTGCGAATGCACCGATGAGATGCTCTCCCTCATCGACGTGCTGGTGGACGGCCCCTTCGTGGAGGCGGAGAAGGATCTCAACCTGCGCTTCCGGGGGTCCGCCAACCAGCGGATCTTGGACGTCCCCGCCAGCATCGCCGCCCGCGCCCCCGTCCCCTGGGACGGGGAGACGACCATACAGCCTATTACCGTATAAGGAGGATGAGCCATGACCGCTCCCGTTTCCGTCAAGCTGCTGGACCCCCGGGCCAAGCTGCCCGCCTACGGCTCCCCGGACGCCGCCGGGGCCGACCTGTACGTTCTCACCGACGGCCCGGTAACCATCGCCCCCGGCGAGACCGTGCTGCTGCACACCGGCCTGGCCTTCGCCATTCCAAAAGGCTATGTGGGCCTGGTATGCGCCCGCTCCAGCCTGGGCGCGAAAAAGGGGCTGGCCCCCGCCAACAAGGTGGGCATTATCGACGCCGACTACCGGGGGGAAGTCCGGGTGGCCCTTCACAATCACGGCGGCGTCCCCCAGGTGGTGGAGGACGGCGACCGGGTGGCCCAGCTGCTGATCGTGCCCTATCTCACCGCCGAATTTATTCGGACGGACGAGCTGGATACCACCCAGCGGGGGAGCGGCGGCTTCGGCTCCACGGGCATCAAGTAAGGCGCTGCGCCTCGGCGGCTGGCGCAGTGCCTAAAAAAGAAGGCCCGGCGCGCGGCGCCGGGCCCTTCCTCTATTTTGGTTACTCCTGGGGCTTATCCTCGTCCTGGCAGCAGCAGGACGGCTCGTCCTTGTCCTGGCAGCAGCAGGGCTCGTCGCTCTGGGTGCCGCAGCAGGAGGGGGCGTCCTCCCCGCAGGCGGCCTCGGCCTCCACGGCGTCCGCCTCCTCGTCGGTGATCTGGCCGGCGGCCTTGATGTCGGCGATGCGCTCGTTGTTGTAGGAGATGCGGGCCATGGCGTCGGTGATCCGCTGGCAGATGTCGGCGTAGGCGGGCTCGGGCGCGGAGGCCCGCTCGGCATAGTACAGCTTGCCCAGCTCGGAGTAGGCCTTGCGGATGGCCTCCTGCTCGGCGGAGTTGTTCACCTTCAGCTTGCCGATCTCGGTCAGTTCCTTGGCCCTGGCCACGCCGGTGTCGGCCAGCTCACGGGCCTTGGCGATGCCGGTCTCGGTGATCTCCTTGGCTTTGGTCACGCCGGTCTGGGCCGCGACCACCGCTTTGTCCTTCAGGCTCTCAAAATCAATACTCATGGGAATTACCTCCTGATGAAATTTGTGTGGGCCGCCGCCCAGCGGCGCGGTGTTCGCCGCCTCTATGGAAGGGCCTTGTCCGCCCTTCCGATCCACTGGCCCTATTGTATGACGGACGGAGGAAAATTGCAAGGGACTTTGCCCAATATTTAGAAAGGTTTAACAATCTGTCAAAAATCAATTTGTATTTTTCTTCTCCAGCCCCAGCTCCTCCTGGATGAGGAAGCGGGGACGGCCCTTGCTCTCCAGGTACAGCTTGCCCAGGTACTCCCCGATGACCCCCAGGGACAGCAGGATGAGCCCCCCGATGAACCACACCGAGCAGGCCAGGCTGGCCCACCCCGCCACGGTGTTCCCCGTGGCCCAGCGCCCCACGTTGTAGGCGATCATGACAAGGGAGATGAAGAACACCAGGAAACCCAGCCCCGTAATCATCCGCAGGGGGCGCACCGACAGGGAGGTGACCCCCTCCAGGGCGAGGAACACCATCTTGCCCAGGGGGTACTTGCTCTGGCCGGCAAACCGCTCCCCACGCTCGTACTCCACCGTGTCGGTGGGGTAGCCGATCATGGGCACGATGCCCCGGAGGAACAGGTTGACCTCCTTGAACTGGGCCAGCCCCTCCAGCGCCCGGCGGGACATGAGGCGGTAATCGGCGTGGTTGAACACCGTTTCCGCGCCCAGAAGGTCCATCAGCCGGTAGAACGCCTCGGCGGTGGTGCGCTTGAAAAAGGTGTCGGTTTTCCGGGAGGAGCGCACGCCGTACACGATGTCTGCCCCGGCCAGGTATTTGTCCACCATGGCATCTGCCGCGTCCACGTCGTCCTGAAGGTCGGCGTCCATGGAGATGACCATATCGGCGCTGTCTTTTGCGGCCGTCAGCCCGGCCAGCAGGGCGTTCTGGTGGCCCCGGTTGCGGGACAGGTCTATCCCGCACAGCAAGGGGTTTCCCCCGTGAAGTTTGGAGATGACCTCCCAGGTATGGTCCTTTGAGCCGTCGTTGACAAAGAGCACCCGGCTTTGAGGGCTGATTTTGCCGCCGTTCATCAGGGCCTTCAGCTTGTCCCCCAGCCGCCGGGCGGTCTCTGGGAGGACCTCCTCCTCGTTGTAGCAGGGGACGACGATGTAAAGGGTGTTGCCGCGCATGGCGTGACCTCCAAAAGCGATGGGCTTTTTCCTGGGGATGATTGACAGTGCCTGATTATAGTACCAAAAAAGGGCCCGCCCGTCAAGGGAGGGGGTCACAGGTAGAACCGCCAGGGAAAATCCGCGGCCTCCTGGGCGTAGTCGATGCCGATGCGTTTGCCCGCCTTGACCTCCGGCGGCGCCAGGTCTTCCTCCGGCGCGGGCAGGCCCAGCTCGGCCATGCTTTCGCACAGGAACAGCTCCGGCGAGCCGTAGGGCAGGCCGTTGAGCCGCCGGTCAATGTTCATCCCGGCGCACACCTTGCCGGGGCCGTTGAGAAAATTCTTTTTCTGGTAGGCGGTCATGTCCGCACACTTGCAATGGAAGCGGTTTTCTGCTATGATATCCTGGTTGTGCCGGGGGGCCAGCCCCCGGATGAGCACCGCCGCCGGTTCCCCCTCGGGCTCGGTGACGAAATTGAGGCAGCAGTGCATACCGTAGATGAGATATACATAGGCCGTCCCCGGCGGGGCGTAGAGGGTCTTTGTCCGCTCCGTTTTGCGGTAGCCGTAGGCGTGGCACGCCTTGTCCGTGCGGCCCACATAGGCCTCCGTCTCGGTGATGCGGGCGGCGAGGGTGAGCCCGCCGTACCGCCGCACCAGGTATTTCCCCACCAGCGAGCGGGCGGCCTCCACAGTGTCCCCCCCGAAAAAGCTCTGGGCCAGCATGGCCTTGCCCCCTTTCCGCGTTTCTTCTGCCATTATACCGCGTTTTCCCCGATTTGAAAACCAGGAGCTGAATCTTTTATGAATGAGACTATATTGAAAAAGCTGGCCAAGCCCATGCTGGTGTGCGCCCCGCTCATCTGGGGCTCCACCTTTTTTATGATTAAGGACGCGCTGGACGATATGGACGGAATGTTCATGCTGGCCTTCCGCTTTTCCCTGGCGGCGCTGCTGCTGGCGGCGGTGTTCTGGCGGCGGTGGAAGGATATGGATCTGGCCTATCTGTGGCAGGGCGCGGTTTTGGGGCTGCTGATGGGGGCGGCTTACATCCTCCAGACCTTTGGCCTGATGGGGACCACGCCGGGGAAAAACGCCTTTTTTACCGCCGTGTACTGTGTGATCGTCCCCTTCCTCTACTGGGCGGTGGACCGGAAGCGGCCCACCCGCTGGAATGTGCTGGCCGCCCTGCTGTCGGTGACGGGGATCGGCCTTGTCTCCTGGGACGGGGGAGGGCTGGCCCTGGCCCTGGGGGACGTGCTCACCCTGGCGGCCGGCTTTTTCCTGGCCTGCCACATCATCGCGGTAACCAAGTTCTCGGAGGGGAGGGACATTTTCCTGCTGACCATCCTCCAGTTTGCCATGATCGCCCTGATGTGCTGGGTGGGGACGTCCTTTACCCGGGGCGTGCCCACAAACGGCCTGCCCGCCTCCGTCTGGTGGGTGCTGCTCTATCTGGCCGTCGGCTCCACCGCCGTGGCGCTGCTGTTCCAGAACGTGGGGCAGAAGTACACCGACCCCGCCTCCGCCGCCCTGCTGCTCTCGCTGGAGGCCCCCTTCGGCGTGATGTTTTCGGTGCTCTTCGGGGCGGAAGAGCCCACGCCGCTGATGTACCTGGGATTCTGCGTGATTTTTTTGGCCATGGTGTGCTCCGAGACCCAGTTCAGGTTTCTGCGCCGGCCCGCCAAAACGTGAAAAGCGCCGGGTCTCCCCGGCGCTTTCCGCTCAGATGTGCCTGTCCAGCCAGGCCAGCACGTCGGCATACACCTCGCCCTTGTTGATCTCGTTGAGCATCTCATGCCGCCCGCCGGGATAGAGCTTCATGGACAGGTCGGCGGTGCCGTGGTCCTTGAAGAAGCCGTATACCGTGCGCACCCCTTCCCCGTTGGAGCCCACCGGGTCCCGGTCGCCGGAGAAGAGGTAGACGGGGGTGGACGGGTCCATCCGGGACAGGGCGTCGGGGCTGGCAATGTATTGCAGGCCGCCCATCATGTCCCGGAACATGCCGGCGGTGGGCTTGAAGGTGCAGAAGGGGTCCTTCAGGTAGGCGTCCACCACCGCCTCGTCCCGGCAGATCCAGTCCGCTGTGGTGCGGTTGGGGGCGAACTGCTTGTTATAGGCCCCCAGGGAGAGCTTATCCACCAGGGCGCTCACCGCCTCCGGCCCCCGCAGGGCGCACACGGCGGAGGCCACCGCCCTGCCCGCCGCCACCAGGGCGGGCTTTTCCTGGCCGGTGCCGGACAGGATGCAGCCGTCCACCGTGCCGGGGTAGGCGCACAGGTAGGTCCGGGCCAGGAAGGAGCCCATGGAGTGGCCCAGCAGGAAGTAGGGCAGGCCGGGGAACCTTTCCCCCATGAGGGTGCGCAGCTGCCGCACGTCGGCGGTAACCAGCGTCCAGCCGTCCTTTTTGCCAAAGTAGCCGTATTTGCCGTCGTCCACCGTTTTGCCGTGGCCCAGGTGGTCCTCGCCGCACACCACGAAGCCGTGTTCCGCCAGATACCGGGCGAAGTGGTCGTACCGCCCGGCGTACTCCGCCACGCCGTGGACGATCTGCACCACCGCCCGGGGCGCGCCGTCCGGCTCCCACAGGCTTGCGTGGCAGCTGTGGACGCCGTCCTTGGAGGGAAATGTAAATTCTGTAAACTTCGTCATATTTTGTTCACCCCAACTTTGCAGTTTTATGATATAATCAGTTTAATATGTCCCGGGCCATTTGTCAATTTACAAAATGGCGGGGACGCACAAAGGAGAACCGCTATGAAAAAATGTTTTGCCCGTTTTGCCTGCGCCGTGCTGGCGCTGGCGCTGCTGGCCGCCCCCGCCTCCGCCCTCACGGTGCCCGAGGCGCTGGAGCTGCTGGAGGAGAGATACTATTTCGACATACCCGAGAGCGCCTATGAGGCGGACAGCCTGGACGAGCTGTTTCAGCAGCTGGGCGACCCCTATACCTACTACATGAGCCGGGAGGAGTACGAGGCGTTCCTGGCCGATGTGGAGGGCGAGGTGAATCTGGTGGGCATCGGCGCGGTGATCCGCCTTACCCAGGAGGGGCTGCAGGTGGACAGCGTGGTGTCCGGCGGCAGCGCCCAGGAATCGGGCCTCCAGGCCGGTGACCTGATTGTGGCGGTGGACGGCGTGTCCTGCGTCCCCGCCCAGCAGGGCCACCGGGAGCTGCTGGTGGGGGAGGAGGGCGCCACGGTGGAGGTGTCCGTGCTCCGAAACGGGGAGACCAAGGAATATACCCTCACCCGCCGGGCGCTGCACATACCCAACACGGAGGTCAAGCTGCTGGAGGGCGGCGTGGGCTATATCGACTGCAACAGCTTTGGCACCGACACCGGCAAGACCTTCCTCCGGGCGCTGGAGGAAAACGACGGCAAGGTGGACGCCTGGGTGTTGGACCTGCGCAACAACACCGGCGGCTACACCGACTCCGCCATGGACATGCTGGAGGGGGTGAGCGGCCCCGGCCGCTACTTCTACTACCAGGTGAAGGACGGCGGGGTGGGCGCCTTTGAGCGCACGGGGGGAGCGGTCAGCAAAAAGCCGCTGATCGTGCTGGTGAACGGCGAGAGCGCCAGCGCCTCCGAGGCCGTGGCCGCCGGCGTCCGGGATACCGGGCGGGGGGTTGTGATCGGCAGCCGCACCTTCGGCAAGGGCGTAGGCCAGAACATGCTGGATGAGACCACCGACCCGGACTATTTTGACGGCGACGGACTGAAGGTGACCACAGCCCGGTTTTACACCGCGGGGGGGACCACCACCGACAGGATCGGCGTGATTCCCACCCTGCTGGTGGACGACGCCGATGTTGAGGCGGTGGTGGCGGCCCTCACCGGGGGCAGCAAAGAGACCTCCAATCTGTGCATCATGCCCGAGGCCCATCCCTTTTATGTGGACCCGGAGGCGGACAGCGAGGTGTTGGCCGCCCTGATGGAGGCCATCCCCCCCCAGGTTAGGGTGTATTACAGGGGCGGGTCCTTCCAGGAGTGCTCCGCCGCCGAGGCGGCGGCCAAGCTGGGGCTGGACTACGACAGCCGCTGGTTTGACGATGTGGCGGACAGCCGCTATGCCAGATCCATCAACGCCATGGGCACCTACCGGCTGCTGGAGGGAACCGCCCCCGGCAGGTTCAGCCCCAAGGGGCAGCTCACCAGGGCCCAGCTGTGCGTGATGCTCTCCCGGGTGCTCAACGTGACCTGGAACGGCCCCAGCCGGTTTGACGACGTGGCCGGGGACGCCTGGTATTCCGGGGCGGTGAACGCCATGGCGGAGCTTGGGCTGGTGGAGGGCATGGGCGGCCGGCGCTTTGAGCCCGGCAGCCCCCTGACCCAGGAGCAGTTTTTGACCATTATGGGACGGATGGCCCGGTATCTCAACTTTGCCGTGGACAATTTCGGCGCGGTGTTTGAGGAGGAGGACGTGTCCCTGCCCATGTCCAAGTGGCTGGAGCTGGAGCCCTTTTCCGACTGGGCCAGGACCGGCGTGGCCGTGCTGGCCTGGGGGCGGGAGTACGCCCTGGGCGAGCGGGCGGGGGACATGCTCTTTGCCCCGCTGGAGGAGATGAACCCCTCCGCCCCCATCCTCCGGGAGGAGGCCGCCGCCGGGATGTACGAGGTGCTGTGGGGGCTGGGCATTCTGCCCTGATAACCCCCTGGGCGTGCCGGAAGCCAAGACCTGCCCGGTCTTGGCTTCCTTGCGCTACAAAAGAGAAAGGAGGCGGGCCCATGCGCCTGCTGCTCCACATTTGCTGCGCCCCCTGTTCGGTGGCCTGCGTCAAAATGCTGCGGGAGGAGGGGACGGAGCCCGCCGGGTTCTGGTATAACCCCAATATCCACCCCTTTTTGGAGTATAAGGCCCGGCGGGACACCCTGCGGCAGTATGCCCAAGACATCGGCCTTGAGGTGCGGGAGGAGGACTTTTACGGCCTGCGGCCCTTTACCGCCGCCGTAGCCCAGGACTGCGGGCACCGCTGCGGGTACTGCTATGCCTGCCGCCTGGAGCGCACAGCCCAATACGCCGCCGAAAACGGGTTTGGGCGCTTTTCCACCACGCTGCTGGTATCCCCCTATCAGAACCGGGAGCTGATCTGCGCCACAGGGGTCCGGATGGGGGAGAAGTACGGGGTGGAGTTTGTCCCCTATGACTTCCGTCCCCGGTTTAAGGAGGGGCAGGAGGAAGCGCGGGCGCTGGGGCTGTACATGCAGAAATACTGCGGGTGTGTGTACAGCGAGGAGGAGCGGTTTTCCAACCGCCGGAAGAAGGAGCTCCATAAGCTGCGCAAGGGGCCGGGGAGGGGGGAACCCCCATGCTGAAGGAGGGCGGGATCTACCCCGCCGTCATCGAGGGCTACGCCAGCGGCGGCGAGGGGGTGGCCCGGATTGAGGGGATGGCGGTGTTCGTCAGGGGCGCCCTCCGGGGGGAGCGGGCCGACGTGTTTATTGAGCACATCGGCCACAGCGCCGCCTGGGGGCGCGTGGAGCGGCTGCGGCTGCCCTCCCCCGCCCGGGTGGAGCCGGACTGCCCCTATTTTGGCCGGTGCGGCGGCTGCCAGCTGCGCCATATGGCCTACGCCGAGGAGCTGGAGGCCAAGCGCCGGCGGGTGGAGGATGCCCTGCGGCGCATCGGCGGCGCAGATCTCCCGGTATCTGTGATCCACGGGGCGGAGCACACCCTGCGCTACCGCAATAAGGTGCAGTTCCCTGTGGCGCAGGGTGCGGTGGGCTACTACCAGGGGGGGACCCACCGGGTGGTGGACATCGCCGACTGCCTGCTCCAGCCGGGGGCAGATACCCTGTACCGGGCGGCGTTCAAGGGCTGGATGGAGCGTTTCCGCGTCCCCGCCTACGACGAGCGGACGGGCAAGGGGCTGGTGCGGCACCTGTTTTTGCGCACCAACGCCGCGGGGGAGGCGCTGTGCTGCGTGGTGGCCAACGGCAAAAAGCTGCCCCACGAGGGTGAGCTGGTGGAGGCGCTGCGCGCCGCCGCGCCCGGGCTGGCGGGGGTGGTGCTGTCCGTCAACACCCAAAAGACCAATGTGATTTTGGGCCGGGAGCTGCGCGTCCTTTGGGGCCGGGACTGGCTGGAAGAGGAGCTGTGCGGCCACGTATTCCGGCTGTCGGTACCCTCCTTCTTCCAGGTGAACCGGGAGCAGACACAGGTGCTCTACCGCCGGGCGCTGGACTTTGCAGGCCTCACCGGGAAGGAGACGGTGGTGGAGCTGTACTGCGGCATCGGGACCATCAGCCTCACCCTGGCCGAAAGGGCCGGGCGGGTCATCGGGGTGGAGGTGGTGCCCCAGGCGGTGGCAGACGCCAGGGAGAACGCCCGGCGCGGCGGTCTGGAGGACAAGGCCCGGTTTGAGTGCGGCGACGCCGCTGTGCTGGCCTCGCGATTGGAACAGGAGGGCGCGCGCCCGGACGTGGTGGTGGTGGACCCGCCCCGGAAGGGGCTGGCCCCCGGTGTGGCGGAAACCGTCGCCCGCATGGCCCCGGCGCGGGTGGTGTACGTCTCCTGCGACCCGGCCACCCTGGCCAGGGACGTGAAGCGTTTGGCGGCCCTGGGCTATGCCCCGGTCCGGGCGGAGGCGGTTGACCTGTTTCCGAGGACAGCCCATGTGGAGACCGTGTGCCGCCTGGACAGGACTCCCTGACGGCCCGGTGCCGCAAAGCATGAACAGCCCGCCCAATTTCCCTTGGGCGGGCCGTTCTCTATTTATTTCGTGCCGAAAATGCGGTCGCCGGCGTCCCCCAGGCCGGGGACGATATAGCTGTTCTCGTTGAGCCCCTGGTCCACCGCGCCGCAGTAGACGTCCACGTCGGGGTGCCTGGAGGTGACCACCTCAATGCCCTTGGGAGCGGCCACCAGCACCATCAGCTTGATGTTTTTACAGCCGTAGCCCTTCATGATCTGGATGGCCGCGTCGGCGCTGCCGCCGGTGGCCAGCATGGGGTCCACGATGAGCACGTCCCGTTCCGCCACGTCCCGGGGCATTTTGCAGAAATACTGCACCGGCTCCATGGTCTCCTCGTTGCGGTACATGCCCAGATGGCCCACCCGGGCGGAGGGCACCATGCGTAAAACGCCGTCCACCAGGCCAAGGCCCGCCCGGAGTATGGGCACCACGGCGAACTTTTTGCCCTTCAGGGTGGGGGCCTCCATCCTGCAGATGGGGGTCTCGATCTCCTTGGTGGTGAGGGGGAGGTCACGGGTGGCCTCGTAGGTCAGCAGCATGCCGATCTCGGACACGATCTCCCGGAAGTCCTTGGTGGAGGTCTCCTTATCCCGGAGGATGGTCAGCTTGTGGGACAGGAGGGGATGGTTTACCACGTGTACTTTGTCGTTCATCTTGGCAGCTCTCCTTTGTATGGTCTGAATTCCTACGCGCCCGGCGCCGGGGACGGATTTTTACCATATGGTAGTATACCACAGCGCAGGCCGCTTGCCAATGGGCAATCGGAGTTTTTTCACGTCCTGCGGCCCGGCCGCCTGTCCGCAGGGCTGCGCCATCCGTCCCCCTTTGCTGGACAAGAGGGGGCGAAGCGGGTATACTGGAAGCGGACAAGGGGGGAACGCCGTGAAGGTGGAAATTCAGATCGACCCGGAGCTGGAGGAGCCCGTCCTTGTTCTGCGCGTCCCCGCTCCCACCGAGGAGGCGGAGCAGCTGGCCGCCCGGCTGCGGGGGGAGGCCCCGCCCCAGCCCTTCACCGTCTATGACGGGCGGGAGGCGGTGCGGGTGAGCCGCTCCAAGGTGCTGCGCTTCTTCGCCGAGGATAAGGGCGTTTTCTGTCAGACGGGCAAAGGGGTCTTTGCCGTCCGCCAGCGGCTGTACGAGCTGGAGGAGGCGCTGACGGGGACAAAATTCGTCCGGGTGTCCAACTCGGAGATCGTCAACCTGGACCGGGTGACGGGGCTGGACCTGACGTTGGCCGGAACCATCAAAATGACGCTGGAGGGCGGAACGGTGTGCTGGGTTTCCCGGCGGTACGTGAAGAAGATCAAGCAGGCGCTGGAATTGTGAGAAGCGCCGCGAAGCGGCCAAGCGTCCTGGCCGCTTCGCGGCGTGACGACAAGGAGGGACAACCCATGACCGACACAGAAAAGCAATGGCTCCCCCGGGCGCTGGCAGGCGGGATTGCCGGGGTGGCCCTGCTGCTGGCCTTTGAGTATGTCTGGGACGCCATGCCGTGGACGGGGCATGTCTGGAATTTTGGAAACCCGTTCCAGGTCTGGAAGGACTGGTTTCAGGACGCGGACTTCCTGCCGTTCCCGTGGGCCAATGTGTGCCTGTGCTTCCTGATGGGGGCGGAGGTGGGGGCCGCCACCCTGCCCTTTGCCGACAGCGGGGGTGAGCTGGTGGTCCGCTCCCTGGTTCACTACGCCGCCACCGCCGCCACGGTGTCGGTGTGGGCGGCGCTGAATTTTGGGTGGCGCGGGACGCTGCCTTCTTTCCTCGTCCCCCTGACGCTGATATACGTCCTGGTGTGGCTGGGCCGCTGGGTGGGGTGGTACGCCGAGGTGGCCGCCATCCGGGAAAAGCTGGGGCTGGCCGCCGGCCCGTCCCTGTTCCACTGGAGGGAGACCCTGCCCTATCTGGGCTTTGCCCTCCTGCTCTGCGGCCTGCTGCCCTTTGTCCTGCGGATGTTCGACGCCCCCGATGTGCCGGTGCTGGTGGGCCTGCTGCTGCCCTACCTGCTGCTGCCGGCGGGGGGCTTCGCGTCCGGGTTTTCCCTGGGGCGGCGGCAGGGGTTTTGTCCCCTGTACCCCCTGGCCTGCGCCCTGTTCTACCTGCCCGCGGTGTTTTTGCTGATGAACTCCAGCGCCCTGTTCCACTGTGCTATCGTATTGTGCGCAGCCCTGGCGGGCAATCTGGCCGGGGCGGCCCGGTATCGGATGAAGCAGAAAAGGGGGGCGGACACGCCGTGATCCGGCCTGCTTTTGCCGCCCTGGTTCTAGCGGGTTGGGGGCTGGGATGGCTTCGCTACAAAATACAGAGCCGGAGGAACGGCAAATGTCCTGGACCATGATTATGCTCGTGCTTTCGGCCACGGTGCTTTTTTGGATGGGCGTGGCTGTCCTGGCCGCCCTTGTGGTGCAGCTCATCATCCTGAGCCTGACGCAGCGCCGCCTGCGGCTGCTGCGGTGGGCGCCGCTGACGGTTCCCGCGCTGCTGCTGTGGTGCGCCGGCCTGACGGGCTCCGTCCTTGGGCTGGGGGCGGCGGGGGCGCTTCTGCTGGGCTGGGGGCTGGGGTGGGCTTTGTACAAATTCCAAAAGCGGAGGGAAAGCCATGAAAAAACAGACCCGGATCTATAATATCCTCCTGCCCATCTGGCTGTTGTTCCTGTTTCCCCAGATCCTGGCGTTCATCATCCCCGGCAACCTCGCCATCGACTGCGTGGTGCTTGCCCTCACCCTGCTGGCGCTGAAGCATCCCCAGAAAAAGGCGGTGGTGAAGAAGCTGTGGTGGAAGTTCTGGCTGCTGGGCTTCGCCGCCGACGCCGTGGGGGTGGGATGGATGCTGCTGGGATGGTATGTGCCCTTCCTGACAGGGCAGATGGACACCCCCTTCGGGGCTTTCTGGGAGGACGCCATGCTGTCCGCCCACATGCTCAACCCCTGGACCCACCCGCTGACCTTCGCCTGGTCGCTGGCGGGAGTGGCCGCCGCAGGGGTGTGCATCTACTTCTTCGACAAGCGGGCCATGCGCTCCTGTGAGCTGCTCACCAAAAGGGAGAGGCACGTCATCGCCCTGACCATGGCCCTCGTTACCGCGCCGTGGCTGTTCCTGGTTCCCACCCACCTGTAAAAAGAGGGGCATTCGCCCCTCTTTTTTGTGTGCGCTCTTGCAAATCCCGGAAAAAATGATATACTAATGGCACGCTTTAACCCCGCCCCTGGCGGGGCCGGGG
>CATABD010000041.1 GCA_949494735.1 uncultured Oscillospiraceae bacterium | reverse complement strand
GCTGTGCCCGCCGCTTTCCGTGCTGCCGCATTGTCCTGATTACTCATAGAAGGCGTGGTTGCCGATGGTGGCCACATAGGTCCTGGTCCGGGCGGCGTAGCTCTTCAGCCCCGCCGCGTTGAAGAACAGCGCGGTGGGCATCACCTGGGCCCCGTCCATCACCATCTTGGCCGCCGCCACCGACTCCTCGTTGGGCTCGCGGTAGATGGAGCCGCTGGCCGCCGGGGTGAACTGGTTCTTCTGGAACAGCACCTCATAGATGGTGTCGGGGAACCGGGGGTTGTTCAGACGGTTCATCACCACGTTGCCCACGGCGATCTTCCCCTCCAGGGACTGGTTGCCGCTCTCCGCGTTGATGATGCGGGACAGCCAATACAGCGTGTCGTCGTTATAGGTCTCCCAACCTGCGTCCAGATAGGGCTGGGCGCCCGGCTGCCGCGTCAGCATCACCACTTCATTCACCGGATCGAAGTCCACGTTGACGTTGAACACCTTTGCCAGCACACGGATGGGGGCGGCCACACAGCCGTTGAGCTGGATCAGCCCGTCCCCGGCATAGAGGTAGCGGCCGTTGGCCACCAGGTACTGCTCGCCCTCTACCGCCACCAGGTTCAGGTCGTCCATCACCACGTCGGCGGCCACCGGCGTTTCCGTACCCGCCGGGGCGGCTTCCCCTTCGGTCATGCCGTCCACAGGTTCCTGGAACATGTCCGGGAAGCCCTGGGTTTCGTCCGCCGCCACCCAGCCGCCGTCCACGGGCGCCTGGTCCACATCATCTGCGGCCTGCTGGAATTCATCGGGCAGAGCCCCCTCCAGTACGGGGAGCTCCACCACCTCCACCACCGTGGAGGCGTTGACCCGGACTACGCCGTTCTCCTCCTCCACCATGGCCTCGGCATCCATCAGCGACACAAAGGAATTTACCGTCGCGTAGCACACGCCGCCGCGCATCTCATACTCCACTGTAAGGACCGGCTCGCCATCCAGGCGGATGGCGCTTTGCACCTCCTCAATTTCCGGGCTGGCCTCAACGGGAAGCTCCTCCACAGGGGGTTCTTCCACCGCAGCTGCGGCCAGCGCAGGCAGGACAAGGCTCACGACAGCGAGGGAGGCCAGAAGGAAACTGGCTGCTCGTTTTTTCATGAAATCTCTCCTTAATTACAATTTGTTCTCAAATTGTAACCACATTGTAACTTATTCAAAACCATTTTGCAACCTTTTGAAGCCAGCAAAATAGCCGAACCTCTTCTTATAAAAGGCCCATCTATTGTGCAAATTATACAGTTTTCCCTTGTTTCCACAAATTATGACTGGAATTTCCTGGGACGCTATTCGTAAAACCAGTGGCATCCGATGGTGGTCACATAGGTCCGGTTCTCCATGGTCCAGTGGTTGTCGGTGAGCTCCGGGGCGATAAAATACAGGCTGTCCCCCGCAACCCGGGCGCCGTCCAGCACCAGCTTTGCCGCCAGCACGCTCTCCTGGGTGGGCTCGTCGTAGACGGTGCCGTTGGCCACCGGGGTGAACTGCACCCCCCACTTGCGGTCAAAAATCACCTCCCGCACGGTATCGGGGAATTCGCCGCTTGCAACCCGGTTAAGTACCACCGTACCCACCGCCAGCTTGCCCAGCAGGGGCTCCCCCCTGCTCTCGGCGGAGATGATGCGGGACATCCAGTACAGATCCTCCTCCGTGTAGGGCGGCCTCTCCGGCTTCCCCTCACCCGGGATGAGTTTCACGCCTTTTCCGGCGCTCCACTCCACTTCGCCCCCCAGGGCCCGGGCCAGCGTCCGGATGGGCACCAAAGTGCTGCCCTCCTCCAGCCGCACCCCGTGGGGTATATACAGCGCCCGGCCATTGACCGTCAGCCACTGCTCCCCCGGCCGCGCGGACAGGGTGAACCCCGCTCCCCGCACCCAGGCGGTCCCGTCCTCCCACGTCACGGCGGCGCCCGGCGCCAGCACACTGGCCACCGTCCGCAGGGACACATAGGTGGTGTCCCCCTCCACCAGCCGGGCCTGGGCCTGGGACCACAGGTTCTGCCCGTTGACGGACAGCACGTCCGCAGCCGCCGCGGGCAAAACCAGCGCCGCAGCCAGCGCCAGCCCCGCAGCCGCTTGCTTCATTTTCATGTCTTGTCACTCCTTGGGGTTGGTTATAAGCATATTGTAACCGTTTTGTAACCACCCGGCAAGGCAAAATGATTTCCTGGCCCGGAAACTTCTTCCAAAATAGAGGAAGGCTTCCCCGCCACCGGCGGGGAAGCCTTTTCTCCACATCATAGCGCGGACTTCAGCGCCTGGGCCAGCTGGTCCGGGCAGGAGGTGGGCTTCATACCGCAGCGGATGCCCTCCATCCGTGCGATGGCATCCCCCACCCTCATCCCTTTCAGCAGCGCGCTGACGCCCTGGAGGTTGCCGTGGCAGCCCCCCACCACGCGCACAGCCTGGATCACGCCGTCCTCCACGTCGATCTCCATACCCCGGGAACAGACCCCCTTGGGGGTGTACTTGATGGTTTCCATAGGTCTCTTTCCTTTCTTTCCTTGGTCTTTTGGTTTATGGCCAATCTTCCCCCCGGCGCAGGGCGTCCAGCTGGGCGGAGTCCTTGTATTCCAGGCTCCGCTCCCCCGCCAGCCCTTCCACATGGTGGGTCAGCTCATGGCGCAGGGTGGTGCGCAGCTCGTCCTCCCACACCCGCCGGGGCTCGTCGAACAGCAGCGCGGCAAAGGAGCCGTAGTAGATATTGATATACCGCCCCATCTCATCCCAGCAGTACTCGCCCATGATATAGACGTCCTCCCCGGCGTCCGGGTCGGGGAGCGCTTCCTCCAGCAGCAGCACGCCGCCGTTGAGCTCCTGGAACAGCTCCTCCGGGAACTCCTCGCACACGCCGTCCAGGATGCCGCCCACCTCGTCGATGGATAAAACCATTTCCCCACCCCCTACAGCACAATCAGGCCGTACAGCCCGGTGAGCCGGTCCAGCTCCTCCCGGCTCAGCTCGCCGGTGCCGTCGTAAAACGCCCGGCCCTGGTAAGCCCGCAGCGCCCCCTCCAGCAGCTCCGGCACGTCGGAGCACAGGCAAAGGGCCTTGCGCACCGCGTATTGGTGGAGGGCGAATATGTCCACGTCGTCCTGGCTGCGTATGGCGATCTTCACCGCCCCCACCGGGTCGTCCTCGGCGGCGATGATGTCCTCCAGCAGGCCGGGCCCGCACTCCAGTTCCTCCCCCACATCAATGGTACGGGTGATGAAGCAGGGGTCGGTCCCGGTGGCGCAGGGGATGGCGTCCGGGTCCCGGGGGGCGGGCTGGTAGTCCCAGGGCACAGCCTCCCCGCCCCGCATCCAGAACAGCGGAATGCGGGCATAGGCGGCCAGTTCGCCCAGCAGGCCCTCCGCCGCCCCCTCCGGGCAGTCGATGCCGAAGGCCGCCGCCCCCATCCCCTCGCACACGAACAGGGCGGCCAGCATGTGCACCCGGGCGGGGGACATCCCCTCCCCGTCGCACACCCAGCTTACCCAGGGTGCGCCGCAGCCCTGGGCCCCGGCCGCCAGCAGGGCGGCGCGGCACTCCGCCATGGCGGTCATCCCCCCCAGGAGGACGGGCCCCGCCCCCGGCCTGAGCCGGTTTCGCCAGGCGGCTGCCAGCTGTTCAAACTCCGTCCCCCCCACCGGGGGAACATCCAGCCCCAGGGGGGCCGGCGTCTGCTGAAATATGGGCACAGAGGCGTCCATGATCCGGCTTCACAGCTCCTTTGTCTCACAAGCTCTCACTTGTATGGTAGTATTTTATTTCTCCGCAGGCCCAAGCCCGCCTGCCCGGCCCCCGCTTCGGAGCCTGTTCGGTATTATATCAAACCTCCGCCGGAATGGCAAGGGCCTTGTCCCCCCAATTGTCCATTTACAAACTTCGACGCAATTGGTATAATGGGGTTGATTTTCATCCCGCGTCCATAGGAGGGACCTGCCATGAAGCGTGTCATCTGTCTATTCTGTGCCCTGCTGTTCCTTCTGTCCGCCGGGTGCGGCGGGGAGAAGCCCGGCCCAGCCACCCCCTCACCGCTCCCTGTCACCGATTCCCCGGTCACCCCGGAGCCTACCCCCACTCCCACCCCTACCCCCGCCTTCTACCATCCCCTCACCGGCGTGCCCTGCGGAGAGGATCTATCCGGCAAGCGGCCGGCTGCGGTGATGCTCAACAACCTAAAAGCCGCGCTGCCCCAGCAGGGAAACGGCCAGGCCGACATTATTTACGAGGTACTGGCCGAGGGCGGCATCACCCGGATGCTGGCGGTGTATCAGGATCCGTCCCAGTTGGGCCTTATCGGCTCGGTGCGCTCCGCCCGGCAGTATTACTGGGAAATCGCCAAGGGCCACGACGCGGTGTACATACACGCCGGGGGCAGCCCGGAGTTTTACGACACCAGGGACCGCCTGGGCCTGTTCACCGTGGACGGCGTGCGGGGCTACTATTCCGGCCAGGACGCGGGGATGTTCTGGCGGGACCGGGACCGTGTGCCCGGCTACCACTACGATTTTGAACACTCCCTGCTCACCTCGGGGGAGGCCATCGCCGATATGCTTGCCCAGCGGGAGCTGGAGGAGCACAGCGCCGGGTACTCCTATCAGGCCGCCTTTGCCGACGACGCCACCCCGCCCGGTGGCCGCAGCGCCCTCACCGTCACCGTCCCCTTCTCCACCTATAAAACCGGGGTGTTCCTCTACGATGAGGCCTCCGGCTCCTATCTGGTGGAGGAATACGGCCAACCCTATGTGGACGGCAACGACGGCAGCCAGGTGTCGGTGACCAACCTGCTGGTGCTCCAGGCCGTATGCACTGTGGTGGACGACGCGGGCCGGGTCAACGTAGACCTGTCCTCCGGCAAGGGCTGGTTTGCCTGCGGCGGGCGGATGATCCCCATCAACTGGGAAAAGGGCGCAGCGGAGAACCAGTTCCGCTACACCACCGAGACCGGCGCTCCCCTGACCCTGGGCCGGGGCAGAAGCTACGTGTGCGTCATTCCCACCAGCCAGACCGTCACAGCGGAGTAAATCCGCCAATTTTGACAAAAAAATTTCCAGCATAGCGCCGTGGGCGCGGCGCAAACTACCTCCGTGACCATTTCAGCGGGCGGGCCGCGGTCCGTTTCCCGCAAAAGGAGGTTTGTACCATGTTCCTGGATAAGATCGCCCTGGCCCTGGCCATTATCGGCGGGCTGAACTGGGGATGTATCGGGCTGTTCAATTTCGACCTGGTGGCCTTCATCTCCGGCGGTTCCGGCACCTGGCTGGCCCGGATCATCTATGCGGTGGTGGGGCTGGCGGCCCTGTGGTGCCTCACCCTGCTCTTCCGGCCGGAGGACAACCGGGCCCGGCACTCCCACGCATAACGGGAAAAATTCCCGGCGCTCGACGCGCCGGGAATTTTTTATCTCAGCTCCGTGCGGAATTTCCCGTTCTCCACCTCAATCACCCCGTAGCCCGCCCGGGCGTGGATTCCCCCTGCGGTGCCCGGATTGAGCATCCAAACCCCGCAGTTCGGCATGTTCAGCGCATCGTGGGTGTGGCCGAAGCACACCACGTCCGCCCCCTTGGCCCTGGCGGACCGGGCCAGGTGGTCCGGCCCGCTCTTTACATAATAGCGGTGGCCGTGGGTGAGCAGGAACCGCACGCCCCCCGCCTCCACCAGCAGCTCGTCCGGGGCCTGGTCCCAGTCGCAGTTGCCCCGCACCAGCTCCATGGGCACGTCGGGATAGGCGTTCCGCAGGGCCTCCCCATCCCGGTAGCAATCCCCCAGGAAAAATACCCGCCTGGGCCGCTCCCGCTCCATGGCGTCCATCATGTGGCCCAAGCGGCCATGGGAATCTGAAAACACTAAAATCTTCATATTGGTCACCATTCCTCCCAACGCACATATACTGAACATGAACGGAGGGATTACCTATGCCGAATTTTGACGAACTGCTCAAGGGGAAGGAAGCCGCCGGCCTCATGAAGGATCCGGGCAAGCTGGAAAAGCTCCGGGATGCGCCGGAGACCCGGCGGATTTTTGACCTGCTCAGCCGGAGCACCGAAGACCTGGAGGGCGCCGCCCAGCGGGCCGCCCAGGGGGACGCCGCCCAGCTGACCGGGGCCATCCGGCAGCTGATGAACGACCCGGAAGGGGCAAAGCTCATCCAAAAAATGAAGGAAAGCCTGAAATAACCGCGCCAAGGAGGCCGGGGGGAGGGAAAAGCCATGGGCGAACTGGAGGAAAAGCTGGAAAATATCCTGGGCAATCCCCAGGCTATGGCCCAAATCATGTCCCTGGCACAGTCGCTGAACCTGGGCGGCTCCGGGCAGGCAACCCAGGAACAGGGCCAATCCCAGCCCCCGGCCCAGGACACGCAGGCTGAAAGCGGCGAAACACCCCCGGCCCTCCCATCTCCTGCCTCCCCCGGCGGCGGGGGTGCGGGGTTGGGGGGACTGCTGGGCGCGCTGGGGGGCTTGGACAGCGGAACACTGTCCGCTGCTGCCGGCCTCATCGGCCAGTTCACCGACGACGGCGACGACAGGCGCACCGCCCTGCTGACCGCCCTGCGCCCCTATGTGCGGGAGGAGCGGTACGCCAAGCTGGACAAGGCGATCCAGATCGCCAAGCTGTCCCGGCTGATCCGCTCTGGGCTGGAACTGCTGCGCGCCCGCAAGGAGGACGGCCATGTATAACCGCTATTTGGACGATTTGGGTGGCGGCTTTGCCCAGATGGATTCAGAGCCCCAGCAGGGCGCGGGTGCCCAGCCCCGCCAGCCCCAGCGCCCCCACCCCGGCCAGCCCAGGCCCAACCAGCCCGCCCCCGGCGGCTGGAACCGCCCCCCGGAGCCCTTCCGCTCCAAAAACGACCTGCTGAAAGAGGTGACCGGCGGACTGGGCCAGCTGCTGGACGGGGTGAAGAAGCACTTCTCCCTGGAGCGTTTCGACACCGGGGACATTCTTCTGGTACTCATCATCCTGTTCCTCTACCTGGAGGACGGGGACAACCTGGAGCTGGTCATCACCCTGGGGCTTTTGCTGCTGCTGGGACTGGGTGACGAAGAAGCGCAAGCGTAGGCCGGCAGGCCCGGCTGGACCGGAGCGAGGACGAGCGCAGGCCCGCGCCAGCGGGCCGGAGACCAGTCCGAGTCGGAGGGAAGCCGGGCCGTCAAGCCGGCCCAACGCGAGCGTGACAACGCTGAAGCGCAAACGTAGGCCGGCAGGCCCCGGCTGGACTGGAGCGAGGACGAGCGCAGCGTGATCCCCCTCAGTGCAGCACCGTCCCGTCGGGCAGCACAAAAATACCCTGGGTCTCGTCCAGCGGACTGACCACGTCCCGGGCGGCCATGGCGTATACCACTTGGCCGTCCTTTTCCGTCTCTGCCGCCACCAGAAGGCCGCTGTCCACCGAAATCCAATAGCGCTCGGTGTAGCCCAGCTCCGTCCTGGCCTCCACGTATACGCAGGGCTGGTCCTCCCGCTCCTCGTAGCCGGCGGCGGTGATGTCGCCCTGGTCCAGCAGCAGAACATCCTCATAGGTGGGCAGGCGCTGGCTCAGATCGGCGGCCCGGTCCCCCGCCGGGCCGGAGTAAACCGCCTGCCCCTGGTCCTGCCACAGCCACAGCGTCCCGTCCCCCACGACGGCGTGTTCCACCACCCCGGTGCTCAGCGTGAGGGAGGTACGCAGCCAGCCGTCGTCCGCCCACACCTGGCCGGTCACCGTCCCCGCCGGCTGGCCGCGGAAGAAGTATTCCGCCGTCACCGTCCGGCGGTAGCTCTCGTACCGGTTCAGATAGGCCACCAGGGCCTGCACGGTCTGGGGTGTGACCTCCACCGGCACCCCGCCGGCCTGGCCGGACTGCTCCCCGCCGGGCTCTTCGCTCCGGGCGGCGTCCGGGTCGGCCAGCACCAGCTCCGGGGTAGGGGCGAACAGGTTGAGGAAAAAGCTGTACAGCACGGCGGCCAGCACCACCGCGATGATCACCGCCGCCAGCACCGTCCTCTTCTTATCCCCCACCTTTTATCCCCCCTTCCGGGCAAGCTCTAGGCGCCGTTTGAAAATTGGCAATATGCCCAGCGGCGAGGAATTTTTTCGCCGGGCAAGGCGATTTGGCGCAGAAATACTTTGTGTATTTCAAGGCAAATCAACGCGGCTCGACGGAAAAAGGCCCGCCGATTGGGCGTGTTGACCATTTTCAAACAAGCCCTAGGCGCTTTGGGCATGCCGGCAAGTTACAAACAAACCCTAGCCCTGAAATGTCTCCGGCGGCCGGTCCGCCCGGCCGAACTGGTACAAAACCGCGTCCACGATCCGCCGGCAGGCCCTGCCGTCCCCATAGGGATTGACGGCATGGGCCATTTTGGCGTAGGCGGCGGAGTCGTCCAGCAGCTGGTCCGCCATGGACACGATGGCGTCGTAATCCACCCCCGCCAGCTTCACCGTCCCGGCCCGGACAGCCTCGGGGCGCTCGGTCTCTTTTCTGAGGACAAGCACCGGCTTGCCCAGGGCGGGGGCCTCCTCCTGCAAGCCGCCGGAGTCGGTCATCACCAGATAGCTGCGGGCCATCAGGTTGTGCATCTCCTCCACGTCCAGCGGCACGATGAGGTGTACATTCTCGATGCCGTCCAGATAGCGGTGGGCACACTCCTGTACCGCCGGGCTCAGATGAACCGGGTAGACCAGCTCAGCCTCGGGGTGGGTCTGGGCGATATGGGCCAGGGCGGCCATGATGTCCTCCATGGGCTTCCCATAGTTCTCCCGGCGGTGGCAGGTGACCAGAATCACCTTTTTGCCCCCGTAATCCAGGCGGTTCAGCACATCCTCGGCGAAGCGGAACTCCTTCAGCACCGTGGTCTGGAGGGCGTCGATCACCGTATTGCCGGTGACAAACAGCCCATCCCTGACCCCCTCCGCCTCCAAATTGCGGCGGTTGGCCGCCGTGGGGCAGAAGTGGAGCTGGGCCAGCCGCCCCACCATGGAGCGGTTCATCTCCTCCGGGAAGGGTGAATAGCGATCCCAGGTGCGCAGCCCCGCCTCTACGTGGCCCACCGCGATTTTCTGATAATACGCCGCCAGCGCCCCGGCGAAGGTGGTGGAGGTGTCCCCATGGACCAGCACCAGGTCGGGCCGCACCTCCTGGAACACCTTTTCCAGCCCCAGCAGGCACTTGGTGGTGATGGTGGACAGGGTCTGGCTAGGCTCCATAATGTCCAGGTCGAACTGGGGAACGATGCCGAATATGTCCAGCACCGAGTCCAGCATCTGCCGGTGCTGGGCGGTGACGCAGCAAAGGCTCTCAATCTCCTCCCGGCGCTCCAGTTCCTTCACCAGGGGGGCCATTTTGATGGCCTCCGGCCGGGTGCCGAAAATGGTCATCACCTTCAGCTTATCCATCCTCGTCCTCCCCTTTCTCTTCTGTCTGGGCCGGCGGCTCCGGTTCCGCTGGCCTGTCGTGGCCGGGCCCCGTCAGGAACACCTTCCAAGCAATCACCGCCGCCGCGGCCATGGCCAGCAGGAAGATCATGGCCTTTTCCGCGCCCCCGGCGGTGAGCACCACTGCGGACAGCCCCAGGATGGCGGAGATGACGTACAGCACCCCCACCGCCTGCTTCTGGGAAAAGCCCATGTCGATGAGCCGGTGGTGGACATGTCCCCGGTCCGGCTTCATGGGGCTCTGCCCGTGGGACACCCGGCGCACCACGGCAAAGCACACGTCGAAAATGGGCAGCCCCAGCATCAGGAAGGGGACCACGAAGGAGATGATGGTGTATTGCTTGAACATCCCCTCCACCGACATGGTGGCCATAATGAAGCCCAGAAAGGTGGCCCCAGTATCCCCCATGAAGATTTTGGCCGGATTGAAGTTATAGGGCAGAAAGCCCATGCACGCCCCTGCCAGCGCCGCCATCATCACCGCCACATCCCGCTCGCTCACCAGCAGGGCGATGACCAGCATGGTGGCCGCGCTGATGGTGGACACGCCGCAGGCCAGCCCGTCCAGCCCGTCGATAAGGTTGACGGCGTTGGTGATGGCCACAATCCAGATCACCGTGACCGGGATGGACAGCACCCCCAGCTCCCAATAGGGGTTGGGGCTGAATATGTTGGGATTGGACAGCACCTCGATGCGGTTGCCCGCCAGCACAGCAATGAGGGCGGCGGCGATCTGCACCAGGAATTTCGGCTTGGCGGGCAGGGCGTAGATGTCATCGAAGATGCCCAGCACGACGATAATCACCGCGCCCAACAGCATCCCCTTCCTCTCCGTATCCAGCGGTACCATCAGCAGCATGGCCGCCACAAATCCGAAGAAGATGGCCAGCCCCCCCATCCGGGGAATGGGATGGTCGTGCATCCGGCGCCCGTCCTTGGGCACATCCACCGCCCCCACCTTCACCGACAGCGCCTTCACCAGCGGCGTGGAGGCAAAGGACACCGCAGCCGCCAGCGCCAGCGCCAGCAGCACGGTCCATACGTCCTGCTCTGTCATGATTTTACTCAGATAGTTCAACAGAATTTCGCTCCTTTTGGGGGCGGCGCGGCCCAGCCCGCCACCTCTCTCTCTGTCTGGCTCGCCCGGGCCGTTTCTCGCGAAACGTCCGTTCTATTTCGCCGGGGGGAGGAAGCCCACCTTCTTGTACACCTTGCGCAGGGTCTTGTTGGCGATATACTCCGCCTTTTCCGCCCCGGCCCGGTAAACCCCCTCCAGATACGCCTTGTCGGCCAGCAGCCGCCCGGTCTCCTCCCGGATGGGGCGCAGCACCTCCACCACGGCCTCGCCCACAGCGGGCTTAAACGCGCCGTAGCCCTTGCCGTCGAACTCCCGCTCGATCTCCTCGTAACTCTTGCCGGTGGCGGAGGCGTAGATCTGCATCAGGTTGGACACGCCAGGCTTGTGCTCCAGATCCCAGCGCACGCAGCGCTCGGTGTCGCTGTCGGTGACCGCCCGCTTGAACTTCCGGGCGATGTCTTCCGGCTTCTCCATGAGGAACACGCAGCCCTCGGGCTGGGATTTGGACATCTTGCTGTTCGGAGTGGACAGGCTCATGATCCTGGCCCCCACCTTGGCGATGTAGGGCTGGGGCGCCTTGAGCACATCGCCGTATATGCCGTTGAAGCGGCCCGCGATGTCCCGGCAGATCTCCACGTGCTGCTTCTGGTCCTCCCCCACGGGGACGAAGTCGGGCTGGTAGAGCAGGATGTCCGCCGCCATCAGCACCGGGTAGGTGAACAGCCCCGCGTTGATGTTGTCGGCGTTCCGGGCGGACTTGTCCTTGAACTGGGTCATTCGGGACAGCTCGCCGAACATGGTGTAGCAGTTAAGCACCCAGCCCAGCTGGCTGTGGGCGGGGACGTGGGACTGGATGAACAGCACGCACTTTTCCGGGTCCAGCCCGCAGGCGATGTACTGGGCGATGAGGGTCAGGGTGCGCTTTCTCAGTTCGGCGGGGTCCTGGCGGACGGTGATGGTGTGCAGATCCGCCAGGAAGAAATAGCAGTCGAACTCGTCGATCATCTCCGGCCAGTGGCGCAGGGGGCCCAGGTAGTTGCCCAGATGGAGCTCCCCGCTGGGCTGGATGCCGGAGATCATCACCTTTTTCGTCTCGTTTTCCATTGTCTTACGTCCTCACTCGGCCTGGGCCGTCAGATATTGGGACACGTCCACCGCCTGGGCATCCGACCACAGCCGTTCCAGGCCGTAGAACTCCCGGCCCTCCTCGGTGAAGATGTGCACCACTACGCTGGAGTAGTCCATCAGCGTCCACTGGCCGCCCCGGTGGCCCTCGATGTGGTGGGGCTCTTCTCCCGCCTTGGACAGCGCCTCCTCCACCGCATCGGCCAGCGCCCGCACCTGGGTGTTAGAAGCGCCGCTGCAAATGATGAAGTAGTCCGCCAGGGTGGTCTGGCCTGCGGTGCGCAGCACCTTGATGTCTTTGCCCTTTTTATCGTCCAGCGCCTTGACGGCGATGGCGGTCATTTCCTTTTCACTCAGCATATCATTTTCTCCTTTTTTCGTTCAAGCCCCGTCCGCAGCGCCGTCCCCGGCGTCCGGGCCTCCCTCCGGGGGCTGGCTGTCCTGGGCCTGGCCGGTCTGATCTGATTCCTTTGGGACAGCATCGCTTTCCACGGGCTGGCCGCTCTCAACAGGGCCGCTCTGCATCGGATCCCCGCTCTCAAGGGGATCGCTCTCGGCGGGCTCGCCGCTCTCAAGGGGATCACTCTCCAGCGCCTCGCTCTCCTCCGGCTCCGGGGTCTCCCGCACCGGCACCTCGCCCAAGCCGGGGTCCGCCAACCGCCCGGTGGACGAGCGCAGGGAACCGTCCCCCACGGGGCTCATTAGATCCAGCTGGCGGATGGTCACCTGCTCCACAAAGGGATTGAGCTTCTCGTTGATGACAGTGAGCAGCTCACCCTGGGCCGGGTAGACAAAATCCCAGTCCCGCCCGAATTGGTAATAGCTGCTGTAGCCGTGGGGCATGGTGCAGAATTCCACGTCGTCCACCTTGAGCCCGCCGAACACCGCCGACTGGGCGAACCACAGCATCCCCTCCACGTCCAAATCGCTCTCCACCCGGCTGTTAAACAGGTCGATGAGCTGGCCTATGCGGAACAGGTTCTGGATCTGGAGGGTCTGTTCCAGCACCGCTTTCAGGAACAGGTGCTGCACCTTCAGCCGATCAATGTCGCTGCCTCCGCCCCCGCCGGACACGCCGGGGTTGTTTTTCCGCCAGCGGACAATCTGCATGGCATCATCGCCGAATATCTGCCGGTAGCCCTTGGGCTGGTAGATGTTTAGATTCTGGGAGGGATCGTAGTATTCCATGTGGTATGGGTTGTCAAACCACACCCCGCCGATGGCGTCCACCATCTCGCCCACCAGCTCCCAGTCGATGCGCACATAGAAATCCGGCGCAAAGCCCACCAACTCCGACACCTCCGTTTTCAGCGCCTGGATGCCATCCTCCCCCTGGCCGTAGACATTGTAAACGGCGTTAAGCTTCTTGGCGTTGATATTGGGCCGGGCGCTGGAGTTGATGAGGGTGTCCCGGGGCAGGGACATGACGGTGGCCTTCTGGTTGGTCACGTCGTAGGTGGCCACCATCATGGTGTCGGTGAGGCCGGAGGCCACGTCCGAGCCGAAAATCAGGATGGTAAAGATGTCCTCGCTCTTGCGCTCCCCGCCCACCTTGGGCTCCACCGCGTCAAAGCCCAGGGTGGGCTCGGCGCTGGGATCCAGCGGCCCGCCGGACTCCACCGGCGCCGAGGGCCCGGGCCCGGGGGGGGGCAGCACCGGCTTTTTCACCCAGCGGCTGTACAGCACCACCACCGCCGCAGCCACCGACATCACCGCCGCCAGCACCAGCATGGCGATCATAATCAGCCGCTCTTTCTGCTTCCTGGCCTCCTGGGGGCTCAGGGACTGGCTGGCCTTCTTCTCCAACCGCTTCCCCGCACCCCCCTGGCCGTGCTTCTCTTCATTTCTATTTCTGGACTGGTCGCTCATGCTCAGGTTCCCTTCCCATAGTATTCAAACGCGTCCCTGGTGTCGTGGTGGAGCTCCTTATCCCGCTGCACCATCTCCTGGACGGACAGGGACGTCCCCATACCCACCGCTGCATCCAGGTCGGTGTAGGCCAGCCGGCGCAGCTCCCCCACCTCGGGGAACGCCCGGTTTGGCTCCATGTAGTCGGCGATGTACAGGATTTTTTCCTCCAGGCTCATCCCCGCCCGGGCGGTGGTGTGGTAGAGGATGGCGTCGTAGATGTCGCCAAAGCCAAAGACATATTTGGCCAGCGCCGCGCCGCTCTTAGCATGGAGCAGCTTGTCGGTAGAGCGCTCCAGGGGGCACAGCTCCACGCCGTATTTTTCGCAGATGTCCAGATGTTCCCGGACGGTGAGGTACTTGGTGCAGTCGTGGAGGATGGCCGCCCGGCGCATCCTCCCCTCGTCCGCGCCCCAGCGCCTTGCCAGCCTTGCCGCCTCCTCCTCGCAGCCCCGGATATGGGCCAGCCGCTTGGCGTACACCATGGAATAGGACACGCACCGCAGTTCGTCCAGGCCCAGGCGCTTCAGGTCGGCGTGGGTTCCATATAGTTTTTCCCGCAAAATGTAGCCGTACACCGCTTCGGGCAAAAAATCCCGGCCCTCCCCCCGGGCCAGCAGCTCCCGCAGGCGGGTTGACGAGACATCCACCAGGCCGGGGACGGTGATGGTGGCGATTCTGGCCCCTTGGTAGGTCTTGCGCAAAAACTCCCGCTGGGGGGCGAAAACCGCCTCGCCGTCCGCTTCGGTGCGTCCAAAGGCGCACACGCCCGCCAGTTCCAGGATGCGTCCCGGCTCCCGCCATTGGTGGAGGGTGAGGAACATGTCCGTCCCCATCAGCAGCCACAGCTCATCCCCCGGCCAGCGCGCCGCGGCCTCCTCCAGGGTATCGGCGGTGTAGCTCTTGCCCTCCCGGTGCAGCTCGGTGTCCCACACCTCGACGGCGCCGGGCATAAGCAGCTGGTCGGCGGCGATCCCCGTCATCTCCAGCCGCTGCTCCAGGCCCGGACTGCCCGGGGCCAGCTCTTTATGGGGGGGGACCCCCGCCGGGACGAATACCAGCCTGTCCAGCCCCAGGGCGGCCATGGCCGCCCTGGCCGCCGCCAGATGCCCCAGGTGGGGGGGGTTGAAGCTGCCGCCGTAGATGCCGATTCTCAATGGGACCACCCTCTCTCATAAATTCAGGGGATGCCTATTTTACCAGCTTGACTTTGCCCTCTTGGTTTTTCCGTATCCGCCCCTTGCGGGAGGCGGATGCGGAAAAATCTTTATTTTACCAGCTTGATTCGTTTGTCTTTTGGCCTGCTGTGGGTCTCCCGGTAGAGCACGAATTTTGTCCCAATGACTTGGACCACCTGGCTCCGGGTGGCCCTTGCCAGCTCCTCCGCTCCCTCCCGGGGGGACAGGGGGCTGTTCTCCAGCACCCTGCCCTTGATGAGCTCCCGGGCCTCCAGGGCGTCCTCCGCCTGCTTGACCAGGTTGGGGCCGATGCCGTCCTTGCCGATGTGGACAATGGCGTCCAGCTCGTTGGCCAGGGAGCGCAGCTGGGCCCTCTGCTTGCTTGTCAGGTCCATGGGTCTTCTCTCCATTTCCGTTTGGTCTCCTCCGGGGGCTTGGGCGGCTGTTCCCGCTCCCGGCGGGCCTTTCCGCTGTAGTAGGCCAGGTCCGCCCCGAACCTCCGGTCGGATTCCTCCGCCCGCAGCTGCTTCTCCCAGGATTCCCGGCCGCCCATGCGCTCAAACGCCTCCAGCTCCACCCAGCTCTCCAGGTAGCCGCAGCCCAGGCACAAATAGCGCTCCACCGGCAGGGCGCCCACATCGGCGCGGGGCAAAAACCCATCGGACGCCGGGACGGGAACGGCGTCCCGCCCGCCGCACTTGGGGCACGTTCCGCCGTTCTTCATTTCAAATACGCCTCCAGCTCAGCCTGGAACGCCTCCAGCGCCCGCCCCCGGTGGGAGATGGCGTTTTTCTCCTCCGCCGTGAGCTGGGCGAAGGTCTTTTTCAGCTTGGGCAGGAAAAACACCGGGTCATAGCCGAAGCCGCCCTCCCCCATGGGGGCGAAAGCAATCGTTCCGGGGCACTCGCCCCGGGCGGTGAGCACGTTGCCGTTGGGGAAGCAGCAGGTGATGACGGACACAAATTTCGCCGTTCGGGGCTGGCCCTTGGGCATATTGGCCAACAGCATACGGTAGCGTCCCGCATCGTCCAGCCCCTCGCCGCCGTACCGGGCGGAGTACACCCCCGGCGCGCCGTTGAGCGCGTCCACGCACAGCCCGGAGTCGTCGGCGATGGCGGGCAGGCCGGACGCCTCCATCACCGTCTGGGCCTTGAGCCGGGAGTTCTCCTCGAAAGTGGTCCCCGTCTCCTCCACGTCAATATCAATGCCCACGTCGGCCTGGAGGCAAACCTCCACCCCCATGCCGGACAGGATGTCGTTCATTTCCTTCATTTTTTTCTGATTCCTGCTCGCCAATACCAGTTTCATCATTTCACAGCTCCCACGGGCCCTTTTTACCCAAAATTTTCTTTTTCTTACACGCTTTTTCCTCGCCGTGCCGGGTCTCCTGCCGGTCAAAGCAGCGCCCGGGTGAACTCCTCCGCATCGAAGGGCTGGAGGTCGTCCACGCCCTCCCCCACCCCGGCGAACTTCACGGGCACCCCCAATTCCTTGGCGATGGCAATGACGATGCCGCCCTTGGCGGTGCCGTCCAGCTTGGTGAGCACAATGCCGGTGACACCCGCCGTCTTGGAAAACTCCTTGGCCTGGATCAGGCCGTTCTGGCCGGTGGTGGCGTCCAGCACCAGCAGGGTCTCCCGGCTGGAGTCGGGGCACTCCCGGTCGATTACCCGGGAGATTTTATTCAGCTCGTTCATGAGGTTTGCCTTGTTTTGCAGCCGCCCGGCGGTGTCCACCAGCACCACGTCCGCCTTCCTGGCCTTGGCGGCGGACAGCGCGTCGTACACCACGGCGGCGGGGTCGGCCCCCTCGTGCTGCTTGACGATATCCACCCCCGCCCGGTCCGCCCAGATGGTGAGCTGCTCGGCGGCGGCGGCGCGGAAAGTGTCCCCCGCGCACAGCACCACGCGCCGGCCCACCCCCTTCCAGTGGGCGGCCAGCTTGCCGATCGAGGTGGTCTTGCCCACCCCGTTGACACCGATGAACAAAATCACCGCCGGCTTGCCGCTCATGTCCACGTAGGCGCCCCCCAGATCCAGATATTCCGCCAGGATCTCCCGCATACATTGCCGGGCGCCCTCGGTGTCCTTGATGCCCCGGGCCTTGCAGCGCTCCCTCAACTCGTCCACCGCCTCCATGGTGGTCTCCGCCCCCAGGTCGGCCATCACCAGGGATTCCTCCAGCTCCTCGTAAAAGTCCTCGGTCAGCTCGGAAAAGCCGTTGAATATGCCAATCTTTTTGATCTTATCAAAAAAGCCCATTGGAAATCTCCCTTTATTTTGTTAAATCTTTGGATTTTTCGCCCCGCAGCGAGGGCACCTGGGGTCGTCCAGGTCGTGGATAAGGCCGCAGGCGGGGCAGGCCGCCTGGGCCATTCGGTTCCCGCCGTCCCAGTCCGCTATGTCCCCCCCATCCTCCCCGCTCCAGTAAAAGTCCAGCTTGCGGCAGCTGGGGCAGCCCCACAGCTCCACGTCCAGCGCCCCTGCCCAGATGTTGGGCCACACGCCGCTCAGGACCCCGGCCCTGCCCAGCTGGACATCCTCCCGCCGGATGAACTTCATCCCGCCCCCACAGTTGGGGCAGCGCTTTTCCATATCCCCGCTCACTTGATGTTCAGCTCCTTTTCCACATCATTTAAGTTGATGGTCAGCATACGGCTGACCCCCTTCTCCTGCATGGTGACGCCGTAGAGCACGTCCGCCTCCTCCATGGTGCCCCGACGGTGGGTGATGACGATGAACTGGGTCTTGCCGCTCATCCGGCGCATATACCGGGCGTAGCGCACCACGTTGGACTCGTCCAGCGCCGCCTCAATCTCGTCCATGACGCAGAAGGGGGTGGGCCGAACCTTTAAAATAGCGAAATACAAGGCGATGGCAATGAGCGCCCGCTCCCCGCCGGACAGGGAACTCATGTGCTGGATGGTCTTGCCCGGCGGCTGGGCCTTGATCTCAATGCCGCAGCCCAGCACGTCCTCCGGGTCGTCCAGGATCAGTTCCGCCTTGCCACCGCCGAACAGCTCCGCGAAGGCCTGGCGGAACTCCTGGTCGATGAGGGCAAACTGCTCCTTGAATATCTCCGTCATCTCCCCGGTGATCTGGGCGATGATGTCCTCCAGCTCCTTTTTCGCCTTGGCCACGTCGTCCCTCTGGCCGGTGAAGTAGGTGTAGCGCTCGTTGACCCGGATAAATTCCTCCACCGCGTCCGGGTTGATGCTACCCAGGGCGGAGATGGCCTTTTTCAGCTCCCCGATGCGCCGCTGGGCCTTCGGCACCGACTCCAGCTCCACCCGCTGGGCGCGGGCCGCCTCGTGGGAAAGCTGGTAGCCCTCCCACAGCTTGTCCAGAATCTGGCTCTCCTCCATGGCGGAGGCGGCGGACTTCTGCTCCAGGAAGGCCACCTCACGCTCCATGGTGTTCAGCTCGTTGTTCTTATCCCGGGCCTCCCGGTCCGCCTGGTTGCGCTTTCCCTCCAGGGCCAGCTTCTCGTCGTTCAGCCTCCGAATGGCCGCCGTACCCTCCAGGCTGGCGGCGCGCAGCCCCTGGAGGCGCTCCTCCTCCTCCCGGATGCGCCGGGCCAGGTAGTCGTTCTGCTGCTCAAACTGGCCGATCATGGCGGCGCGGCTGGCAGTGTCGCCGGACAGGTCGTCCCGCAGCCGCTCCAGCTCCCGGATGCTCTCCCCCAGGGCAGACTGCTCTCCTTCCAGCCCGGCCAGCCGCGCGCTGTGCTGGGCGGATTCCCCGTTGAGCTTTGCCACCCTGTCCTGGAGGGCGGTGCGGCCCTGGGCCTTGGCCTCCCCCTCCGCCCGGAGGGCGGCGGCGGAGCCCTCCAGCGCCCCGATGCGGGCCTTGGCCTGGGCGGTATTGTCCGTATTCTCCTCCATACGGCGGCGGACCTGGGCCCGCTCCCCGGCCAGGGCCTGGCGGCGCAGCTCCATATCGGCCAGCTGAGCCTGGGCGCTGTCCGCCCGCTCGGAGTATTTCAGCACCGCGTCCTCCGCCTCCCGAAGCTGCCCGGCGGCGGCGTCCAGCTCGTACTGGGCGGCGGTCAGCTCCCGCTGGGCCTTTGCCAGCTCGCCGGCGGCGGCGTTCAAATCCGCCGCCAGGCCGTCCCTCTGCTGGTTGAGCCGCTCCAGCTCGTTGGCCCGGCTCAAAATGCCCGCCGAGCGGGACACCGAGCCGCCGGTCATGGAGCCGCCGGCGTTGAGCACCTGCCCGTCCAGGGTGACGATGCGGAAGCGGTGGCCGAACTTCCGTGCCATGGCCATGGCCTTGTCCAGGTTTTGGGCAATCACCACCCGGCCCAGCAGGTTGGAAAAAATATTGGCGTACTCCGGGGCGAAGGAGATCAGATCGTCCCCCATGCCCACAAAGCCGTCCTCGCTTTCCACCGCCCTGTCCCGGAAGTCGGCGGGCCGGATGGTGTTCATAGGCAGGAAGGTACACCGGCCCCCGTCCCTCCGCTTGAGGTAGCCGATGGCGTTTTTGCCGTCCTCGTCCCGCTCTGTCACCAGGTTCTGCATGGCGCCGCCCAGGGCGATCTCGATGGCCACGGCGTACTGGTCCGGGACATGGAGCAGCCCCGCCACCGGACCCCGGATTCCCCGCAGGCCGCCCCGCTCGGCCTCTCCCATCACCAGCTTCACCGCCTTGGAATAGCCCTCGTACAGCTTTTCCATTTCGGAGAGCATTTTGATGCGGGAATTCAAGTTGTTTTCGTCCATTTGCAGGCGGCGGTGGCGCTCCTGGGCCTGGTCCAGCCTGCGCCGGCGGGTCTGGAGGCGCATCTGGTAGCCGCTGATGACGTTTTTGGCCGCGTCCCGGTCCTCGGTGACCTTTTCCAGCTCCTTCCGGGTGGCCTCCAGGGCCTCCCGCGCCTGGGCCGCCTTGTCCTCCTGCTCCTGGAGCTCCCTCCCCAGCTTTTCCTCCCGGTCGTACAGCTCCTGGGCGGCGGCGGCCAGGGCGGACAGCAGCTCCTTGGCCTCCACCGCGGAGGCGGTTTCCAGCCGCTCCCGCTCCCGCAGGCGCTCCAGCTCCTCGTTCAGCGTGCCCGCCGAGCCCAGCACCTCCCGGGCGCTCTTCGCCAGGGCGTCGATTTTCTCCTGGCAGGCGGCCATGTCCCGCCCGATCTGGTCCAGGCGTCCCCGCCGCTCCTCGATCTGGGCGGCGATGGAGCCCGCCCGCCCCTCCTGCTGCTCCAACTCCTGCCGGATGCGCTGGGCGTTCTCGCTGTTGTTTTTGATGTCGTTTTTCAGCAGGGCGATGCTGTTTTCGCAGGAATGGACCTGCTCGTCCAGGCCGGACTGCCTTCCCCGCAGCTCCTCGGCCTCGATATCCTTGTCCCGCATCTGCTCGGCCAGCGCCCCGCTCTCGGCGTACAGCCGCTCCACCGCCTCCCGGGCCTCGTCCCGCTGGCGGACGGCCCCCTCCAGATCCGCCTTCAGTTTCACCCCGGCGGCCCGCAGCCGCTCCAGCTGGTCCAGCCACACGGAGATTTCCAGGCCCTTCAGCTCGTCCCGGAGGACATTGTATTTCTTTGTCTTTTCCGCCTGGGCCCGCAGCGGCTCCACTTGGAGCTCCAGCTCGCCGATCTTGTCGTTGATGCGCACCAGGTTTTCCTCGGTGCGCTCCAGCTTGCGCTCCGCCTCCTCCTTACGGTGGCGGAAGCGGGAGATGCCCGCCGCCTCCTCAAAGACCTCCCGGCGGTCAGCGCTCTTGACGGACAGGATCTCGTCGATGCGCCCCTGGCCGATGATGGAGTAGCCCTCCCGCCCCAGGCCAGTGTCCATGAACATCTCGTTGATGTCCTTCAGCCGGCAGGCCCGTCGGTTGATATAGTATTCGCTCTCCCCAGACCGATAGTACCGGCGGGTCACCGCCACCTCCGTCTCCTCCATCTGGAAGATCCGCTCGGTGTTGTCCAGCACCAGGGTGACCTCGGCAAAACCCAGCCCCTTGCGCTTTTCCGTGCCGTTGAAGATCACGTCCTCCATCTTGCTGCCCCGGAGTGTGCGGGTGGACTGCTCCCCCATCACCCAGCGGATGGCGTCGGAGATGTTGGACTTGCCCGAGCCGTTGGGGCCCACCACCGCCGTGATGTCCGAGCCGAACTCCAGCACGGTCTTGTCCGGGAAGGACTTGAAGCCTTGAATTTCCAATGCCTTTAGATACAATGCCCGCACCTCGTTATCCCCCGCCCCCGTCCGGCCGGACAGGGGCGGGGCCATTCTCTTCCTGTTATTCCACATATGCTCACAGATAGTTTATTTTATCATCATGCGCGCCGCATTGCAACAGTTTTCCCGCCGCGCCCGTCCCGGTTTTTCCCCCGCCCAAAGGGCGCAAATTGGGCAAAAAGACAGGCCGGGCCACTTGACTTGGCCCGGCCTGCCGCGGCGCTCACTGCGCGCCGTTGAACTCGTCGTAGAACCGGTCGTGGATCACCTGCACCGCCCGGTCCGCGTCGCTGATGTGCACCAGCACCGACACCTTGATCTCGCTGGTGGAAATCATGTTGATATTGATGCCCGCGTTGAACAGCGCCTCGAACATGGCCGCGGCCACGCCGGGGTTGTTAATCATCCCCGCCCCCACGATGGACACCTTGGCGATGTTGTCCGACACGTCGATGTGGTCGAAGCGGATGCTGTCCCGGTTGTCCTCCAGCAGGCGGCGGGCCAGCTCCATGTCCCCCTTGGCCACGGTGAAGCTGATGTCCTTGGTGTCGCTGCGGCCGATGGACTGGAGGATGATGTCCACGTTCACGTTGTTCTTGGCCAGCAGGGAGAAAATTTTAAAGGCGATGCCCGGGGTGTCCTCCAGGCCCACCAGGGCCAGGCGGGCCACGTTTTTGTCCTTGGCGACGCCGCTGATATGGGATTTTTCCATGGTCTTGACAACCTCCTTCACTTTTGTACCCGGCCTCCCGGAAAAGCTGGACAGCACCTCCAGCTTCACGCCGTACCGCTTGGCCATCTCCACCGAGCGGTTGTGGAGCACCTGGGCCCCCAGGGTGGCCAGCTCCAGCATCTCGTCGTAGGTGATCTCGTCCAGCTTATGGGCGGAGGGCACCAGGCGGGGGTCGGCCGTGTACACGCCGTCCACGTCGGTGTAGATCTGGCACAGATCGGCGTTGAGGGCGGCGGCAATGGCCACCGCCGACGTGTCCGACCCGCCCCGGCCCAGGGTGGTGATGTCGTCGTACTTGTTCAGCCCCTGGAAGCCGGTGACGATGACAATGCGCCGCTTGTCCAGCTCTGCTCGGATGCGCTCCCCCTGCACCCGCTTGATGCGGGCGTTGCCGTAGCCGGAGTTGGTGCGGAAGCCCGCCTGCCAGCCCGTGAGCGACACCACAGGGAAGCCCATGCTTTCAATGGCCATGGCGCACAGCGCACAGGAAATCTGCTCGCCAGTGGACAGCAGCATATCCAGCTCCCGTTTGGAGGCGGCGGGGTTAATCTCAGCGGCCTTTTCAATGAGGTCGTCCGTGGTGTCCCCCTGGGCGGACAGCACCGCCACCACCCGGTTCCCTTTTTGATAAGTATCGGTGATAATGCGGGCCACGTTGCGGATCTTGTCCGCGTCCGCGACGGAGGACCCGCCGAATTTTTGTACAATCAATGCCATAGCTCTTCATCCTCTCATGGAGTTTCCATGCCGTTTGGGAGTGCCGGACCCAGAGCCCGGCACTCCATTTTATGCCGAAGGGCTGCGGATGGACTGACCAAAATGCCGGGCGGCCTGCCCGCTTCTCCGCGCTTCCTTAATCCAGCACTCTCAGCGTATTGGCCGTTTCCAGCCCCGCCAATCTTTCCTCCAGCTGCTTTTGGGTGAGCTCCCCCTCGGTGATGCAGGCGGACTCGCCCCCGCCGCTCTCCCGCCGGGCCAGCAGCTTGCACCCCGGCAGCCGGGCGCGCAGCTCGTCGGCGGACGCGGCCGCCCGGACGTACCAGCGGCTCTCCAGCCCGTCCGTGCCGCAGGCGGCGTCCTCCCCGCCCGGTTCCCAGCTCAGCGCCTTGCGGTGCCCCATGTTCCGTGCCACGTCGATGACGTCCGCCACCACGGCGGAGGCGGTGGGCAGCTTGCCCGCCCCCCGGCCATAGAACATCACATCGCCGATGGCGTCCCCCCGGACGGAGATGGCGTTGAACACGTCCTCCACCCCGGCCAGCGGGTCGGACTGGTCCACCAGATGGGGGGCCACATAGGCGCACACCCTGCCGTCCTCCCTGCGGATGGCCCGGCCCAGCAGCTTAATCTTTTTGCCAGCACTCTCGGCGTAGTCCACATCCGCCAGGGTGATCCCGGTAATCCCCTGGGTGGGCGCCTGGCCGGGGCTGATATGCCGCCCAAAGGCGATGTCCGCCAGGATGCAGATCTTACGGCAGGCGTCGTGCCCCTCCACGTCGGCGGAGGGGTCCCGCTCGGCGTAGCCCTTCTCCTGGGCCTCCCGGAGCGCCGCGTCGAAGGTGAGCCCCGCCCGGATCATCCGGGTGAGGATATAGTTGGTGGTGCCGTTGAGGATGCCGTAAATTTCCAAAATCTCATTGGCGGCCAGGCATTGGCTCAGGGGGCGGATGATGGGAATGCCCCCCCCCACGCTGGCCTCGAAGAGGTAGCATACGCCCCTCGCCTTCGCCAGCTGGGTGAGCTCATAGCCGAAGGTGGCCACCAGCTCCTTGTTGGAAGTGACCACGCTCTTGCCCGCCTCCAGCGCCCTTCTGGTGAAGTCCAGGGCGATGGACGCCCCTCCGATGGTCTCCACCACAATATCCACCTCCGGGTCATCCTCAATCACCGCGAAGTCCTTCACAAAGCGGTCCGCGAAGGGGCTGTCCGGGAAGTCCCGCACATCCAGGATATACTTCAGCCGGATCAGCCCGCCCGCCTTGCGTCCAATACTGTCCTCATGCCCGGTGAGCACCTCGGCCACGCCGGATCCCACGGTACCGAAGCCCAAAATCGCCACATTTACCATTTGCCTTGTCATTCCTTCCACGGGACGCAAGCGCCCCTTCTTCTTCCAGTGTGCGCAGCCGCCGCGCCCTGCATTCAGCCCGCGGGCACCTCGCAGCGGATTACCTCCGGCCGGGCGCGCAGCTCCTCCAGCAGCTCCTCCAGCCCGGCGGACAGCCCGCTGGTCTCCAATCCCACCGTCACCGCCGCCGCGCCCCCGCCGGGGATGGCCTGGTTGATGGTGAGTACGTTTCCCCCCCTATCCGCCAGCAGGTTGAGCACCGACGACAGCGCCCCCGGCTGGTTGCGCAGCAGGATCTGGATGGTGACGATCCGCCCCTGGACCATATCCTGGAAGGGCCGGATGGCGTCCTTATACTTATAATACGCGCTGCGGCTTACCCCGGAGCGGCGGGCGGCGGCGTTTACCGTCCGCTCCTCTCCGGTCTCCAGCAGCCGCTTGGCCTCGGCCACCTTCAGGTAGATCTCCGGCAGCACCGTGGATTCCACGATAAAATACCTGGGTTTCGCCTGTTCCATGCCACCCCGCCTCCTGTTGCCCGCACTGTCTTTATACCGCGGTCTATTGTACCACAGACGCGGACAATCCGCAATCGCCGGTCTCACGGCTTTTTTAACAAACCTTTTCCCCCTCTGCCGCCGTTCTTCGGCACAATGTCCCAGCCCTCTGCCCCTTGAACGCCAAACGCCGCCCGGCGCTGTGCGCCG
>CATABD010000040.1 GCA_949494735.1 uncultured Oscillospiraceae bacterium | reverse complement strand
CCCTCGGTGTGGGGGACGATGGTGATCTTCTGCACCGGCTCGGCGTTCTTCTGCTTATAGGCCACCATGGCGTGGCCCACCTCGTGATAGGCCACCAGCTTGCGCTCGAACTCGGTGAGCACGGAATTTTTCTTCTCGCTGCCCGCGATGACGAACTCAAAGGAGGCCAGCAAGTCCTCCTGGGTGACCAGACGGCGGCCCTTGCGTACCGCCCGCAGGGCGGCCTCGTTCACCAGGTTTGCCAGATCCGCCCCCACGCAGCCTGCGGTGGCCAGGGCGATCTTATTCAGATCCACGTCCTCGGCCAGCTTGATCTTGCGGGTGTGCACCTGGAGGGTGGCAAGCCGCCCGGCAAGGTTGGGCCGGTCAATGGTGATGCGCCGGTCGAACCGCCCCGGACGCAGCAGGGCCTTGTCCAGCACCTCGGGCCGGTTGGTGGCCCCCAGCACGATGACGCCCTTGCCGGGGTCGAAACCGTCCAGCTCGGCCAGCAGCTGGTTCAGGGTCTGCTCCCGCTCGTCGTTGCCGCCCATGCGGTTGTCCCGGGACTTGCCGATGGTGTCGATCTCGTCGATGAAGATGATACAAGGGGCCATCTTGCTGGCCTCCTTGAACAGGTCGCGGACACGGGAGGCGCCCACGCCCACGAACATCTCCACAAAGTCGGAGCCGGAGATGGAGAAGAAAGGCACGTTGGCCTCGCCGGCCACGGCCTTGGCCAGCAGGGTCTTGCCGGTGCCCGGCGGGCCCACCAGCAGCGCGCCCTTGGGCAGCTTGGCGCCGATCTCGGTGTACTTGCCCGGGTTGTGGAGGAAGTCGATGATCTCCTCTAGGCTCTCCTTGGCCTCATCCTGCCCCGCCACGTCCCGGAAGGTTACGCCGGTTTTTTTCTCCACATACACCTTGGCGTTGGACTTGCCCACGCCGCCAATGCCGCCAAAGCCGCCGCCGGCCCCCATCTTCTTGAACATATAGCGGTAGAGCAGCATCAGGCACACCACCATCAGCAGGATGGGCAGCACCGTGCCAGCCACCATGTTCATCATCTGCTGCTCCTGGGTCACCGGCTCCCGGGAAAAATCCACCCCGTGCTCCACCAGCCGGCCCACCAGGTCTTTCTCGTTCACCGGGCCCACCTGGAAGCGGATGGAGCTGCTGGCGGCGCTCTCCAGATCCTGGCGGTCCATCTGATTGAACAGGTTGCCCAGCGCCCCGGTGCCGTAGCTTTCGGACATCTTGTCCACCAGCTCCTTCAGCGGCGGCGCATCCTCCTTCAAGGTGAAGGTATATACGTTGGCGTCCAGCTTCACCTCCGCCACATAGCCCTTGTCCACCCACTCATAGAAGTCGGAGTAGTCCACCGTCTCCACTGCGGCGCTTTCCACCCTGCTGCGGCACATGTTCAGCATGAATACCAGCATCATCGCCCACAGTACAATACTGAAAAAGCCCAGCGGGGCGCGTTTTTTGTCATCTCCGCCGTTGGAATCCTCCCGGCGGTTGGGGTCGTTAGGTTTCATTGGGCCGGCCATTCTTTGCAGCCTCCTTTGCAAAACCGAAGCGGAGCTCCGGCCTTTTTTGTGATACTATTATGGCAGTATACCACATTCTCCCGCTAAAAACAAGAAATCTTCTTGACGGGGGTGTAAACTTTCTATGACGAAAAATGGGGGGAGGAAAAGCCCCCTTCCCCCTTTCCCCCGGCGGGAGTTTATGGTATACTATCCGCAAACGCCGTACAAAGGAGATTTTTTCATGCGAGATGACCGAAACCGCCGCCCGCCCCGGGAGGCGGAGCCAGACGGCCTCATCGAGGGCCGCAACGCCGTCATCGAGGCCCTCCGGGCCGGGACGGCAATCGACAAAATCTACATCGCCCGGGGGGAGACCGACGCCACCCTGGGCCATATCGCCTCCACCGCCCGGAATAAGGGCGTCGTGGTCACCGAGGCGGACCGGCGCAAGCTGGACGGCATGAGCCGCACCAAGAGCCACCAGGGCGTCATCGCCGTGGCCGCCGTGCGGGAATACGCCAGCGTGGATGACATACTCAGCGCCGCCCGGGAGAAGGGGGAGCCCCCTTTGGTCGTAGTGTGCGACGAGCTCAGCGACCCTCACAACCTAGGGGCGGTGATCCGCACGGCGGAGTGCGCCGGGGCCCACGGGGTTATCATACCCAAGCGCCGCTCGGCGGGCTTGACCGCCATCGTGGCCAAGACCAGCGCCGGGGCGGTGAGCTACCTGCCCGTGGCCAGGGTGCCCAACCTCACCGCCGCCCTCAAGGGGCTGAAGGAGGAGGGGCTGTGGGTATTCGGGACCGCAGCCGACGGCGGCGCCCCCTTGTACGGCGCGGATCTGAAGGGCCCCGCCGCCATTGTCATCGGCAGCGAGGGGGACGGTATGGGCCGCCTGGTCCGGGAGCAGTGCGATTTCCTGTTGTCCATCCCCATGAAAGGGCGGCTCAATTCCCTCAACGCCTCCGCGGCGGCGGCCATTGTATTATACGAGGCCGTGCGGCAGCGCGGGTGAGGAGGCGTATCCATGTCCGATGAGATGAAAAAGCCGGGCGGACGGGAGTATACCGTGGACGAGATCCTGGCGGAATACGGCTCCAAGGGCAGGGGGACCACAGCCCCGGAAAAGCCCGCAAAGCCAAAGAAGGTGGTGGAGTTCCCCACCGAAAAGCTCCCGCCCATCCCCCCCGCCCCGCCGGGGGACGGCACGGACGAGCCCACCATCCGGCTGGTGAAAAAGCCTCCCGCAAAAGAGGACAAGCCCATCCCGGAGATTGTGCCGGAGGGCGTGGGCCGGAGCATCGGGGCCCGGCTCCACACCCTGCTGCGCCGGGCGGACCACTTTGCCGACCACATGTACGACCAGTCCCACCCCGACGAGGAGGCCCTCAAGGCGGAAAAATATACCCCCGGCGTAGACCGGGAGGTGCTGCCCGGTGACAGCGCCCCCCCCCGCCGTCCCAGGCTGCGCCTGGTCAAGCCCCGGCAGCTTCCCCCCGACACGCCCCCCGCCAAGCTGGCCGCCCAGTACCAGAAGGGCCTCAAGGCCCAGGGCCTCCGGGCAAGGCTCGCCCTGCTGCTGGCCCTGCTGGCCGCGCTGTGCTCGCTGGAGCTCCCCCTCCTGTCCTGGGATATCCTGGCCGGGGATCTGGCGGCAAAGGGACTGGGGGTGTTCCAGCTGCGCTGCTGGGCGCTCACCGCCCTGCTGGCCCTCACGGCGCTGGCGTGCTATGAGATCCTTGCCGCCGGGGCCAGACAGTTCTTCACCCTGCGCCCCCGGGGGGAAAGCGTGCTGCTGTTCGCCTTCCTCTTCACCCTGGCCGACGGCCTCACCGCCCCCCGTATGCCGGGCCGGGCCGGCTTTCTGCCCTTCTCGGCGGTGACCGCTCTGGGGCTGGCCCTCGCGCTCAGGGGCGAACACCGCCGGCGCCGGGCCGACCGCATGGCCGCCAAAACCGCCTCCCAGGTGAAAACCCCCTATGTGGTGTCCATGAACCCCACCCTATGGTCCAGCAAACCCACCTACACCAAGACCTCCGGCTCCAGCCTTGGCTTCGGCAGCCAGCTCCAGATGGAGGACGGCGGCCACGCCGCCTACCGCGCCGCCGCCCCCCTGCTGCTGCTGGGGGCCATGCTGTGCGCCCTCATGGCCTCTGCGGGGCAGAAGGCCCCGGAGCGGCTCCTGTGGGCGGCCTCCGCCTGCTTCACCGCCGCCTCCTCCTGGTCGGCCCTGCTGGCCTTTGCCCTGCCTTACCAAAAGCTGGCCGAGCGGCTGGGCCGGGTGGGGGCGGCGCTGGCCGGCTGGCCGGGGGCGGCCCGGTGCGGCCAGGGGGGCGTCATCGTCAGCGACCTGGACCTGTTCCCCACCGGCTCGGTGCACGTGGCCCAGGTGAAGGTGTTCGGCGGCGCGGCCACGGAAAAGGTGGTGGGCTACACCGCCACCATGCTCCGGGTGATGGACTGCGGCCTCACCCGGCCCTTCCACGACCTGCTGCGCACCCACGGAGCTCTCTACCGGGAGGTGTCCGGCCTGGAGTGGCACGAGGGGGGCGCCTCCGGCATCATCCGCAACCAGGAGGTGCTGGTGGGCACCGCCGCCTACATGCACCTGATGGAGGTACTCATCCCCCCCGGCCATAACGTGAAAAACGCGATTTTCTGCGCCATTAACGGCCAGCTGGCCGGGCTTTTCCTCCTTAATTACGCCATGGGCGGCGCGGTGAACCCCAGCCTGTCCGCCCTGATGAAGGCCGGGGCCGCCCCGGTGCTGGCCACCCGGGATCCCAACCTCATCCCCGCCCTTCTGGAGCAGAAATTCAAGCTGCCGGTGGATAAGATGGAGTTCCCTCCTGTGAACCGGCGGCTGGAACTGTCCAAGCCCGCCCCGGAGGATGCGGGGGACCTGGTGGCCCTACTCAGCCGGGAGGGGCTGGGCCCCTACTGCGACGCGGTGGTGGGCGGGCGGCGGCTGCGGCTGGCCGTCCGGCTGGGGCTGGCTTTCGCGCTGGCCGGGTCGGCAATCGGGCTGTGCCTCACCTTCTACCTCACCTCGGTGGGGGCCTACGCCTCCTTGACCGTGCCCAACTTCCTCATTTTCATGGCGGCTTGGCTGGTGCCCCAGTGGCTCATCGCCAACTGGGTCAACCAGTATTGAAAAGACACCCCGGCGCTGTGCGCCGGGGTGTCTCTATACCCGCGTCAAGGGCGGGCCCTCCAAAGCAATCATCCGATCGCAGGCGCAGAGCACCTGGGGCTGGTGGGTGGCCAGCACGATGGGGACGCCCAGCCCCCGCAGCCGCTCCAATATCCGCGCCGTCCGCTCCGAATCCACCCCGGCGAAGGGTTCGTCCAGCAAAAGCAGCTCCCCCCCCAGCGCCGCGCACCGGGCCAGGGCCAGCCGCCGGGCCATACCGCCGGACAGGGCGGCGGGGTACGCGCCCCCCTCCCCCTCCAGCTCGGCAAAGGCCAGCCACCTTGCCGCCTCCCCCCGGCGGGGCCGGGGGAGCACGTCGGCAATGTGCTGGGTTGCCGTCCGCCAGGGCAGAAGCCGGTCCTCCTGGAACAAAAACGCCGTCCGGCCCGGGTCAATGCCGGACACCGCGCCGCCCCCGGGCGCGGCCAGCCCCGCCATCACCCGCAGAAGGGTGGTCTTGCCGCAGCCGGAGGGGCCGGACAGGGCGGTAAGGCCCTGGGCCGGTATGTCCAGGGAAAAGCGGTCCAATACCAGCTTGTCCCCAAAGCGCACCGTAATATCCCGAAGCCCGATCACGCTCTCTCCCCCTTCCCCAGCCCCCGGCGGAGCAGCCCCTCCAGCGCCAGGGACAGCGCCACGATGGCCAGGGTCCAGGCAAACAGATCCGCCGTCTCCAGCCCCAGCTTTGCCTGCTGGATGCGGGAACCGATGGCGCGGGCGGGGGGACACAGCACCTCCGCCGCCACCCCGGACTTCCAGGCTAGCCCGAAGGCGGTGAGCAGCCCGGCGGCAAACTGGGGCCGAAGGGCCGGCAGGCAGACCAGCCGCAGGGTCTTGAGCCGGGAGAAGCGGTAGGCCCGGGCGAGCTCCAACAGCTTTTCGTCCATATTGTCCAGCCCAGCGCACAGCGCCCCCCACACCACCGGCAGCACCATCAGCCCTGAGATGACCCAGGGGATGGCCCCCCGGGCTACCCACAGGTAGACCAGCAGGATGAAGGACACCACCGGCGTGGCCCGCACCACCCGGATAGCGGGGGAGATCAGCCGGTCCGCCCAGGGGAAGAAGTGGGTGGCAAAGGCCAGCGCCGTCCCCGCCAGCGCCCCCCAGCCCAGGCCCAGGAACACCCGCCCCAGGGTGGCCCCCACCGACAGCCAGAAATCTCCCGTACCCGCCAGCTCCAGCAGCCGCTTCCCCACCGCCAAGGGGCCGGGCAGAAGCAGCGCCCGCCCCACCCGCCAGGCGCACAGCGCCCACACCAGCAGCCAGAAGGCCAGGGGCGCGGCGGTATTCAAAAGCTTCTTCAATTGTTCACGTAATAGATTCCGTCGTCGGGCAGGGAGCCGCCCACGGCGGCGGGATCGATAGACCACAGCACCGAATAGTAGTCGGAAATGGCTGCCACCATATCCATCCCTGAGAGGAAGGCCAGGTGGCACTGGGGGATAGCCTTTTGGGCGATGGCCGCGCTGGGGGCAATGCCCAGCTCCGCCACTATCTCCGCCGCCGCGTCCTGATTGTTGTTCACAAAGTCGATGGAATCCTTGTAGTCGGCCAGGAAGTGGGACACCAGGTCGGGATAGGTCTCGGCAAACTCGGTGCGAACCACCACGGCGGTCATGATGAGCCGGCTGCCGTTTTTCAGGTTATCCCAGGCTTCGGTGAGGTCGATGGCCTGACGCACCTTACCCTCGCTCTTCACGATGGCGGCGGTGGCGGCGGGGACGGGCAGCATGGCGCACTCAATCTCGCCGGACAGCAGCTTGGCGCTGATCTCGGAGGCATCGGCAAAGACCACCTCCACGTCCTTCCCCATCTCCAGGCCGTTCTCCTGGAGCAGGTAGCGCAGCACGTACTCCGGGTTGGCCCCCTGGCCCGCAGCGTAGACGGTTCTGCCCGACAGGTCGGCGACGCTGTTGATCTCCGTCCCGCCGCCACCCTCCAGGATGTGGAGCACCCCCAGGGTGCCCACGGCGATGATCTTCACCCCGCCGTCCGTCTTGTTGTAGAGGTTCACCGCCAGGTTGGAGGCCACGGTGGCAATGTCAATCTCCCCGCTGGACAGCCCCGCCACCAGTTCGCTGTTGTCGTTGGCGATGGTGTAGCTGTAGCCGCTTCTCTGGAGGGCGGCAGGGTTGTTGTCGATGCTGTCCAGCAGCTTGGCCGCCCCCACCCCGGTGGGGCCGGCCAGCACCGCGATGCGCGTACCCGGGCCGGGCTCCACACAGTCGGGGGTCGCGGAGGGCTCCTGGGTGGGCTGGGGGTCGGGCTCCGCGCTGGGGGCTGCCGGTTCGGTGGCCGCCTCGGAGGGCGCGCCGGAGGGCTCCTCCCCCGCCGGCTTGCAGGCGGCCAGGGTGAACAGCAGGGACAAGGCCAGCAAAAGGGCCTGGAATCTGAAACGTCTCATAGCTTGAATCCTTTCTCTTATCGGCCGGGCCGGTTTCCCCGCCCGCAATGGCTGAAAATTCCGTGGCTTCAATTTTAGCCGTGAAAGTCCCCAATGTCAAGGGCTGGCAGGGGGCAATTTATTTACCAATTCTTCATGAACGCCCCCTTGTATTTTCAGCCGGCGTCCGCTATACTAGGGAACGGTCTAAAGTTGACATAATCCGAGGCCCTTCGCCAGGCCTTTTTGAAAGGAAGCCATTCCCATGACTACTCCGGCTAAGCGCAAGGCCCCGAAGCGCGCCTCCCCCCTGGTCCGGCTTGCCAAGATCCTCTATTTTATCCTCTTCGGCCTGTCCCTGGTGGTGGTGGTCGGCTTCGCGGCCCTCAAGCTGTTCGCCCCCGAGCCCGCGGTGGACCACCAGGTCACCATCCCGCCCCAGCCCGCCGGGCCTTCCGCCCCCCCGGCGGAGCCGGACGATCCGGCCGAGCCCACCCCCACCCCCCTGGTGCTCACCCGCCGCAAGGGGGTGTACACCTGCCTGCTGCTGGGGGTGGCGGATATGGGCGGCAGCGACACCATTATGCTGGGCGTGTTCGACACAAAGGCCAAAACCGCTTCCCTCATCTCCATTCCCCGGGACACGGTGATCTACTCCGGCGGCAAGTACCGCAAAATCAACTCGACCTACGCCGGGGGCGAGGAGGCGGTGGCCGCGGCGGTGCGCGACTTGCTGGGCGTGCCGGTTGACTATTATGTGTCGGTGAACCTGAAGGCGTTCTCCTCCATCGTGGACCAGATCGGCGGGGTGTGGTTCGACGTACCGGTGCGGATGGACTACAAGGACCCCCTCCAGGACCTGGTCATTGACATCCAGCCGGGCTACCAGCTGCTGGACGGCAAAAAGGCGGAGGGCGTCATGCGCTGCCGAAACTGCTATGTCAACGCCGACATCGGCCGCACCGCCACCCAGCGCGCCTTCCTCACCGCCCTGGCCAAGCAGGCCATCACCCCGTCCAACGTGACCAACGTCACCTCCCTCATCAACACCTTCAGCCAGTATGTGGGCTCCGACATGCCGCTGAGCGACATGGTGTTCTTCGGCACCCAGGCCATCGGCATGGACCTGGACACGGCCCTCAACGCCTCCTCCCTGGAGGGGGAGTGGATCAGCCCCTACTGGCAGCTGGACGACCAGGCCGTACTGGAACTGGTCAACAGCCTGGGCATTTATGAGGAAACCGTTCCCGCCCAGGCCCTGCATATCGTCCACCCATGATCCCCCCTTCTAACCGCCGGAAACAGAAGAAAGGTCCCGGGAAGCCGTTGATGCCAGCGGATTCCCGGGGCCTTTCTTTGTAGGTGCACGGCGAACTGGGGATTGCCGAAGTTCTGCCGCTTCTTCCTGGGACATCCCCCGTTTTCATTGCAGCATGTCCCTGATGCTGTCCTGAATCCGCCCGGCCAGCCGGGCGTACTGTTCCCGCTCCTCTTCGGACAGGCCGGCCAGCCGGGCGGACGCGTACTCCTGGTAAGCGTATTCCATATCGGCCAGCACCGACCCCGCAGACGGCGAGAATGTGACCTGTAACCGCTTCCCTTTCCCGCCCGGGTCTTTTGCCTCCGCCACGGACACGATCCCCTTGGCCGACAGCCGCTGGAGCAGCATGGACAAAACCGTGCCGGACACCCCGGCAAAATCCGCCAGCTCCTTCCGGGCGCATCCCTCCCACTGCCGCAGGTGGAGCAGCAGATCCGCCTCCGCCAGCGTCAGGCCGTTTTTCTGGGCGGCGGGTTCCAGGCAGTAATCCAGCAGCTTCCGCTCCCGGAGCGCGTCGTACAGCAGCCCCTCCCCGGACAGGGCGCCGGAATGGACCTGGGTGCGCTCATTTCCAAGCCTGGTGGAGAGGGGCAGCACGGCGCCGTCCTGGGCGGCGTCAATGAGGAAGCGGTATACCTTCAGCCGCCGCTTCTCGTACTCCGCCTCGTCCAGCACAGTCTTGTAGAACTCATTGTAGTACTCAAAGAGCATCAGCTTGGTGCGCACGGTTTTGGCAATGCTCAGCCCCTGGCTGGCCAGCGAGCCCTTGGTCTTGACATAGTAGTATATGGGCACCTGGAGGGCAAAAAACCGTTTGGCGTGACGGATATATTCCAGGTTGAACAGGAAGTCCTCGCACCAGCTGATGGCCGGGTCCATCTGCAAACGGTGCTCCATGATGATATCCCGGCGGTAGAGCTTGTTCCACAATACGCCGTAGTAAAAATCGGCGGGGTTTTCCATCATGTGGGCGGCGAACTCCTCCCGGGTAAGGGGGCCGTCCTCATCAATATCCCCTTTGGGGGACACGCGCTCCCCCACCACCCGGTAAAAATCGGAGATCACCATGTCGCAGCGGTGCTCCCGGGCGGCACGCACCAGCAGCTTGGTGGCGTTGGGGGTGATCCAGTCGTCGGCGTCCAGAAATTGCAGGTACTCCCCCCTGGCCTGGGACATGGCCTGGTTGCGGGTGTCGGACACCCCTGAGTTGGCCTTGTGGATCACCCGCACCCGGCCGTCCGCCTGGGCGTATCCGTCGCAGACGGCCCCGGAGCCATCCTTGCTGCCGTCGTCGGCCAGGATCAGCTCGAAATCGGCGAACTCCTGGTTCAGCACGCTGTCCACACAGCGGCGGAGGGTGGCTTGGGCATTATAGACGGGAACAATCACGCTGACACAAGGTTCCATAAAAGCACTCCCACTCATTGAAAAATCGGCAGAATCATTATAGCAATTCACCTTGGGGAATGCAAGGCCGCACCGTATAAAATGGAGGTGTCCCCTTGAAAATATGTCAAAAGCTCCGGCAGTGCGTTCAGCCGGCAGCGGCATCTGCCGTCCCCCGCCGCGCCGCCGATCCCCACCGGCAGCATCCCGGCAGCGCAGGCAGCCTCAATTCCAGAGGCGGCGTCCTCTACCACGGCGCACTGCCCCGGGGGGAGCCCAAGCAGCTGCGCCGCTTTCAAAAACACCTCCGGGTCCGGCTTGGCGCGGGTAATACTCACGCCGTCTGAAACGGCGTCAAACCAGCCCCCCAGCCCGGTCAAATCCAGAATTGTTTTCGCGTTCCGGCTGGAAGAGCCCACGGCCAGGCGGTACCCCCGTCCCTTCAGCGCCGACAGGGTGTCCACGGTCTCCAGGGCCACACTGTCCGGATTCATTGTTTGAAGCAGCCCCTGGTAAACGCGGTTTTTTTCCTCTGCCAGCGCGCATTTTTCTTGGCCGGAAAGGGGCGGGCCGCTGTAGCGCTCCAAAATGATCTCCAGGCTCTCCATCCGGCCGACCCCCCGGAGGCGGGCATTGGCAGCTTCGTCAAAATAGATCCCCAGGCTGCCGGCCAGCCGCTTCCACGCCTCAAAGTGGTATTGGTCGGTGTGCACCAACACCCCGTCCAGGTCAAATATAATGCCGCGAATACCCACCTTTGTGCCCCCTTCGGTCATGGCGCGGACAGGGCCACAGGCTCGCCGTCCACAGAAATGACAAGCGGCTCCCCCGCAAGCAAGGAAACGCTGCTATGCCCCCGGCCCACCTGAACCTTGAGCTTTCGGCCCAGATAGTTCAGGCAAAAGGAGAAACCGCTGCACACACTGGGGCATACAGGCGAAAGGCACAGGCCGGAGCCGTTGACGCGCAGGCCCGCGAAGCCGTAGGCAAAGGCAAGCCAGATTCCGCCCATGTTGGCCATGTGCAGCCCCTCGGAGGTGGTCCCGGTGAGATCGCACAGGTCGCAAAACGCGATCTGCTCTAAAAACCGTTCCGCCCTGCGGGTATCGCCCACAGAACAGGCGATAATGCTGAATATGGTGCGGGAGAGGGAGGAATCGTGGGTGGTGATCCCTTCGTAATAATCCAGCGCGGCGGCAATCTGGGCCTTTGTAAACAGCCTCTCCTGAAGCAGCATGGCCAGAAGCACGTCGGCCTGCTTACAGATCAGGTGGCGGTAAATGGTCAGCGGATGGAAATGGAGCAGCAACGGAAATCGGTTTTCGGGGATGCTTTCCATGGGCCAGGGGACCCGCTGCTCCTGCTCGTCGTCCTGAAGGTACAGGCCCAGCTCTTCCGAATAGGGGAGGTACATTTGGGCTGCCGCCCGCCGCCAGCTGTGGAGCTCACCGTCCTCCACCCCCATCCGGGCGCAGAAGTCCCGGTATTGCGACGGGGCCTCCCTGCCCATTTCAGCCAGCCAATCCGCCGCATATTCCAGGTTTGCCTTTGCCATCGCGTTGGTATAGCAGTTGTTGTTGACGAGAGCGGTATACTCATCCGGCCCGGTGACGCAGCTGATACAGAATTTGTGGCCCTTTGCGGGGTTATAAAACCCCAGCTGAAGCCAGAAGCGGGCGGTCTCCACCAGGATATCAAGGCCATATTGATAAATAAACGCATGGTCGCCGGTAATTCGGGCGTATTGGTCCACCGCATAGGCAATATCCGCGTTAATATGGTACTGGGCCGTTCCGGCAGGGTAATAGGGGGAGCATTCCTCGCCGTTAATGGTGCGCCAGGCATAGAGCGCGCCGGAGGAAAAGCCCAGCTCCCTGGCCCGTTCCACAGCCTTTGGAAGCGTGTGGTAACGGTAGAGCAGGACAGCCCGGGCAATATGGGGCTGGGTATAGGTCAGGAAAGGGAGCGTGTATATTTCGGTATCCCAGAAATAGTGTCCGTCATAGCCGGTTCCTGTAAGGCCCTTTGCCGCAAGGCCGGTCTTTCCGTCCCTCCCCACGCTGAAAAAGATCTGGCAGCAGGCCAAGCGGGCGCTCTGCTGGATCGGGATATTCCCCTCCAAAAGCAGGTCGGATTCCGACCAAAAGCGCTCCATATGCGAAATATGGGCATGGTATGCAGCGGAATACCCTTTTCTTTTCCCGTCCCGCGCCACTTGGGCGAGGCACATGAGGTCATCTTGTGTACAAAGGCCCTCATACTTGTCCAGCGCAATGATTTTGTCCAGCTGGAACAAGCAGGAGCCCGGCGCCCCGACAAATACGCTTGCGTTTGAATGGTGCTGCGGCTCCAGATTGGACGCGCTGTGGCACAAAACGACGCCGGCGGACAAATTTGACCGAAGCGAATGCTGTGTGAGGTAACGCGCGCCGTCAGAAAGTGTGCCCTGCGACATGACGCGGACAGATTCGCAGTCAAGCGCTGTGGCGCTCCGGCTGTCGTCTGAGCTGCGGGGGGCTTCCCGCGATGGGTCAATGGCGGATTCCATGCGCACCTGCACGCAGGAGGTTTCAGTCTCAACGGTAATCCGGCTGTACAGCAGCCTCGTCTCATCCAGGCAGGCGAAGCGCTGGAAGGAAACCCTGGCCCGGACGCCGGAGGGAGATTCCCAGTCAACAACCCGGTTCAAGGCGCCGTGCATCATGTCCAGCGTACGGGAGTAGGCATGGACACGGCCCCGGTTCAGGTCGAACCGCTCCCCATTCAGCCAAATGCCGATCCGCAGCGGATTGGCTATGGAAAGCATGGTCTGCCGGTTTTTTGCGTACCCATAGGCGGTTTCGGCGTAGGCGATGGGCTGGGCCCCATAAAAGCCATGTATAAACACAGCGTTGGAGGGGTCGCTGCCTGGGAGCTCCTCAAAACCGCCCCGCGCGCCGATGCGGCCGTTGCCGATGGAAAAAATAGACGCGGGGGCGGCCGCCGCCATGTCCAAAACGGTCTCCCGCAGCTGCCACGCATCGCCGCCAAAGCGCCCGGTCATGGTTCACATCCTGTTCTGTCCCAAACGTTGTCCGTGGTATACACCACCTGGACACGCCCCCAGGAGGCCGCCTCCACCCGCAGAGCGGCTTCATTCCCCCCAGGCCGTGATTCCAAAATCTTTTGGGCGCACATTTCGTAATCATGCAGGTAATCCTTCCCGATGGGCTTCTGGTGGTGCGCCGGCCAAATGCTGTCATATCGGTCCCCCTGGGCGCTCAAGCGCCGAATGCTGCGGGCGAACGTCTCCACGCTGCCACAGTGCTTGAGATTGAGCAGGATGCCCTGGGCGCACACCGTGTCCCCCGAAAAAAGCCGGCGGTTGGCGCAATCCAGAACACAGATGGACCCCGGCGTGTGGCCCGGTGTGTGTATCACCTCCAGCTCCCGTCCCCCCAGTTCCAGGCGTTCCCCATCCGTGAGCGGCCGCCAGGCCGCCATGGGGATTGCGCACCGCTTTTCAATCCGCTCCTTGAACGGGGACAGCAGCCACTGTTCCTCCGGGACTGCCGCTTCCCGCAAGAGGTTTGTCATAAAATCCCGCCGGACATCATAGGAACAGTGCTCCTGGTAGACAGCCTCGTCCGCAGGATGAAGGTAAACCGTCTCAAACTGCCAATTACAGCTGATGTGGTCCAGGTGCCCGTGGGTATTGATGACGAATACGGGCAAAGCCGTCAGCTGTCCGGCCACAGAGCGGTAGTCCAAGCCACCAAAGCCGGTATCAATCAGCACAGCGCGCCGGGCGCCGCAAAGCAGGTAGCCGTAAACGGTTCCCCCGTCTTCCTCAATGCAGTAGGTTTGCCGGTCGATTTGGGTAATCGTGTCGTTCGCTTTCATCATCGAACCTCATTTCTTAAAGCGTCAGAGAGGCCTTCCGTCCGACCCCTGGCGGCCTGGTCGTAGCGCACAGGGGTGATCCCCCGCTCCAGGCAGAGGGACTCCAGAACGCCCGTGGACAGGAGCTGGAATTCAACATCCCTGTACCGTGCGACATACTCGGCGGGAATCTCCGCGTTGCCCATCAGAAGGCTTTCGGGGGAATATTGGGCCGGGTGCATGGCGCAGAAATATTGGCCGTCCGCCAGCATATCCAGCCATGCGGCCCAGTTTTCCCTGCCCTGCTGCAATGTCAGCGCCACAGCCGGCTCAAACTGTTCCGGCGTCCTGTAGTACCCGCTGTGGTCGATCAGCCCCTTTCGGGCGGCCCACGCGCTCAACTCGCCGCGCAGCCCGGGAATGACGCGGTCGGGCATCATGTGCAGGTCAACGTAAGAGACAGGCAGGCCCAGGCGAATCAGGCGGTCCAGCTGGCAGTCAAATTCGTAGAGGATCTCCTCCAGCGCGGGCGCATTCCCTTCGAACCACTTGAGCGACGCCGGGAACTCCCCCGACGGCGTCAGCAGGCTCCGGATTCTGCGCGCATCCCCGCAGGGCCGCCATTTGACCCGGTCCCACTCCGAGTTGAGCACCGCGTGGAGGCCAAAGCAGCACGAGCGGAACTCCCGGACGCAATCAGCCCCCTGCTCTATCAAAGGCCCTGCCGCCATGCAGGAAATGTTCTTGATGAAACCTCTTCCGGCGGCCTGCCCAATGGCGGCATTCGCCCCGGGGCCCGAACCCAAATCGTCGGCCCGTGTAATCAAAGTAGTCATACGGGGCGCCCTTGCGCAATATGGCGTCCAAAAAAGTCCAGAATCGGGAAAATATGCTGGGGCAGGAAAAAGTCGGGGCCGCCCCCCGCGTGGGCCACGCCGGGCAAAATGTCCAGCACAAAGTCTTCCGGCGGCAGCACGTTCTCCACCGCCTTGGCGAAATTCAGGCTTTGGTTTACCGGCACGGCGGGGTCCCGGTCCCCGTGCTGCAAATACAGCGGCGCGATGCCGCCGCCGAGATAGGTGTGGGGGTTGGTGGGTTTCAAGTCCTCCGGCGTCGGCTTCTTGATGCCCAGCACCTTCTCCGAAAGCCCCCTGAACAGCAGCCAGATATAGAGCCGCTCCCACCATGCCCCAAAGCTGCCCACATCGCCCATGTCAATCTCGGGGCAGAGCGCGGCCACACCGCGTATGGGAACCTCATTCGCCGGCAGAAGCTCCTCCGGCAAGGGCATACCGCGCTTCATGCCCGCCATGAGAACCAGGTTCCCGCCTGCGGAAGTACCCCAAAGGAAAAAATTGTTGGGGTCAAGGCTGTACTGCCGGCTGTGGGCGGCCAGGAAAAGGATGGCCCGTTTCGTGTCATAGACCTGCGTGGGGTATTTCACCTGGGGAGAGAGCCGGTAATTGATGGCGGCAATGGCAAATCCCCGTTCCAGGGCATACAGCGTGGGATAGAGGTGGAAATCATGCTTGTCGCAGCTCGTCATGCCCCCGCCGTGTACGTTGATGATAACCGGGAAGGGGCCGTCTCCATTTTCCGGGAGATAAATATCAAGCGCTTGCAGGGGATCCGGCCCATAAGCGACATTTTCATATTTTCTCTTCAAATGCCCGGTCTTTGTCACCGGCATACGCCCGGAGGTGTCCATCCACTCTGGATTCAGGCCAGTCAGCTTTGCCATACCGATATTCCTCCTGTTTTATTGTAGTAAATGAATGTTCTGTAGGGCCTGGAACCGCCTGCCCCGGTATTTCCGGGCCTTGGATTTCCCTGGCAGGCTTACCGCCCCATAACCCTGGGCCCGGGGGCCCAAGGCCGTTCCGCCTCACCCTTTCAAGGCTCCCTCGGCCAGGCCGCTCATGATATTCTTTTGGAATGTGAGGAAAAAAACCAGCACCGGGACGACGGAGATGGTCAGCGCAGCCATGATGAGGTTCCAGTCGCTGAGGTATGTCCCAAAGAAGGAGCTGATGGCCAGCGGGATGGTGCGCATCTCCCTGGCGGAAATCAGAATCATGGGCAGCGAGAAGTCATTGAACACAGCCAGCGCGTCCAGAATGACGATGGTGGCGGTCATGGGCCGGATCAGCGGGAAGACAATGAGGAAAAAGCACCGTATCGGACCGCAGCCGTCGATCATGGCCGCCTCCTCAAGCTCTCTGGGGATGCTTTGGATGGCCCCCCGGTACAAAAAGATGGCAAGGGGGAGGGAAAATCCAATATAAATCAGGATAAGGCCGGGGAGGCTGTTGGTCAAGCCCAAATGTCCCGCGATGATGACAAGCGGGATCATCAGCGCCTGAAACGGGATCGTCATGGCCAGGACCAGCACAAAGAAAATGAGTTCGGTTGCCACATTCTTTTTGCGGGCCAATTGATAGGCCGCCATGCTCCCGAACAGGACAATACCGGCCACAGAGAAAATTGTGGTAACCAGGGAATTGCGGAGCGTAGGCCAGAAATTCATCTTTTCCAGCGCATTCGCAAAATTTTCCCAATGGAATTCAGTGGGAACAGAGAGGATAGACGATAAAATCTGCTGGTTAGACTTCACCGAGTTCATAATGACCAGGGCGACGGGAAAAACCGCCAACACCGCCAGCAGGATCATGACCAGCTCCATCAGCATGCTTTTCCAGGTATACCGGCCCTTCATCACTGCTCAACCCCTTTCCGGTCCATTAGCTTCACCTGGGCAAAGGATATCAGCATGATAATCAGGCAGAACAGGATGGCTTTCGCCGAGGCGTAAGACAGGAGGTTCCGCTTGAACGCGTCAAGGTAGATTCCCAGCGCAATCGACGTCGTAGAACCATAGGGTCCTCCGGAGGTGAGCGCATAAATCAGGTCAAAGGATTTCAGGCCGCTGACGATGCTGAGAAAAATGCTGACGGTAATCGTGGGCCGCATCAGCGGCAGCACAATCTTAAAAAAGCGGCCAAGAGATCCCGCGCCGTCAATGGAGGCCGCTTCCAGAAGGTTTTGGGGAATGCCCTGGAGTCCGGTCAGATAAATCATCATATAGTAGCCAAAAGATTGCCAGATGGCGGCGATAATCAAGGCGGCAAACGCGGTATTGGGCATACTGAGCCAATTTTTCTGGAGAAGCCCGCTGCCCAGAAGCCGGCCGATATGGGGAAACAGCCGAACCACAATCACATTCCAGATATAGCCCACGGATACGCCGCAAATCACCATTGGAAGAAAGTATGCCGCACGCAGAATGCCGCTCAGCTTGAGGTTTTTGTTCAGCGCCAGCGCCGCCAAAAAACCGAATATGTTCAGCCCTGCGGCCGTCACTATCATATACAGGAACGTAAAACGGAAGGAGGCCAGGAAAGCGCTCTCGCTGAACAGGTCAATATAGTTTTGCAGGCCAATAAAGGGAAACTCCATACTGATCCCGTTCCAGTCGTGAAGGGAATAGAACAGGGCCATCAGGAGGGGGATCAGGATAAAACAGACGATCAACGTAAGGGCAGGTAAGGTGAAAAGGGCAAAAACACCCGCATTTTTCAGCTTGGAGCGCGTAACCTTCATGAAGCGGCCTCCTTTCGAGGCAGGACCGGCGGCCTGATGTCCCCGGCCGCCAGTCCGCTTTGCCTTTATCCCACAGAATTCACCCGGCTGTTATAGAGATTTTGCAGCTCGGCAAGCGTCGCCTCGGCAGTAGCGGCGCCGGCAGCATACGCCTGGAGGGGCGTTGCGATATCATACAGGTAGCCCGCAGGCCAGTAATCGAAGCCCAGTGTGTCAAAGACCTCCCCGCGCTCCATGTAGGCAAACATATCGTTGTTGAGCATGCCCAGCTTGGAGTTGTCCGTCCCGCTGTAGGGAACAGCCAGTTGGAGGCCGTCGACCAGATAGGTCTGGATGTGGCCGTAAAACCAGTCCAGGAACTCCTTGGCCTGTTCCGCCACAGGGGACTCCTTATTGACGACCAGCGCCCCCGCCGTACCAATAGGGAGTTTTGTGTCGGCGGGGTTATCCGTAAGGGGCGCGGCGAAAATTCCGATCTTCAGCTCCGGATTGGTGGCCAGCAGAAGCGCCTCCAGCCAGGTACCCTGCTTGATCATGGCCATTTTTCCGGCGGCGAAGTCCGCCACCTGGTCATAGACGCCATAGCCAATGGACTGCTCGCCCAATCCGTAATCCAATGTCATATCATAGAGCCGGAAGAAATCACCAATATGGGCCAAATCGGCCAGCTGCATCCCGCCGGAATTCAAGCGGTCAGCCAAAACCCGCGTATCATCCTCGTACAAGAACGCATAGCCGAAGAGCTGGGCCAGATACCCCCATTCCTTCCATGCCTCGCCAAAGGGCTGGATCCCGGCCTGCTGAAGCTGGATGCAGGTCTCCTCCAACTCATCCAGGGTTTTGGGCAGCTTGGTGATGCCGGCCTGGTCAAACAAGTCCTTGTTATACACAAAACCGCCCGCGGAGATGCCGCAGGGCATTCCGTAGCATACGCCGTCCACGTATGCCGAGCTCTTGGCGCTGTCATACAGGGCTTCGGAAAACTTGCATCCGCTTACATCGGCCAAACGGTCGGCCCAGGCCAAAATGTCGGAGTTTGCCAGTTCAAAAATATCGGGGGCCTGATTGGAATTGAAGCGCGCGGCCAGGACAGCGGAGTAGTCATCCCCCGCGATCTCAACCTCCAGCGTGTTCCCGGTTTCCCTATTGTAATCTGCCGCCGCCTGATCCATTACCGCACTCCAGGCCGCATTTAAACCGTAGAGCCTGATTGTCACCGGGCCGGCAGGGGCCGGTGACTGCGCAGGTGGGGCAGAGTTCCCCCCGGATGTGGAGGCGGCGGGCGGGGCGGAACAGCCGGACAGCGTGGCGGCCAGCATTGTGAGTGCGCAAATCGCTGCAAGTATCCTTTTCATGTTTGACCTCCTGTTCGTTTTCTATGGGCCGAAGTGCTTACATTGACATTATACCGTCCTGTGATATAATAAATTATATATTTTTAACATTCTTATAGGTAGACAGAAAAGATTTTCAAAAAATATTGTGTTTTATTATGAAGGAGTATAGAGGAAATGCCTGATATTTTGGTTGGATTCCGCAAAAATAAGATGGATAATATGCTGTCCGCCTATCAGCATCCGCCTTACACATTAGAGCTTGAGCTTTCCAAATGGATGCTGGAGGCAGACAAAAAGAAAAGCCGAGAGGTTCTGGCAAAGATTAATTCCCTGGAGCGGGCCTACTTGTCGGACGTCATGGTACAGTCACTGCAATACTCACTGATTTGTGGGTGCACCTGCTATACGCGCACGGCAATCAAGGGGAGCGTTGATTCGGAGATCGCCTTTGACGCCAGCGACCAATACATATTAAGGATAGGCAAACTGAATTCTATCGCGCAGCTGAAAGAGCTGGAGTATGAGATGCTGGATGGGTTCATTGATCTGATCCAGAGCGCCAGAGAGCAAAAGGTGTCAAGCAATCCGGTCATTAACCAGCTGATCCTGTATATTCACGCCAACATACACCGGCGGATTACTTTGGATGAGCTGGCGGAAGTGGTCCACCTGCATCCTAACCATGTTTCACGTTTTTTCCGGCAGGAAATGGGGTGCAGCATTAGATCGTTCATTTCGGCCCACAAGATTCTGCTGATTCAAAAGTTTCTTGCCGAAACGGATCTGAAAATGGTGGATATTGCAATGGCCTTTGAATTCAGCAGCGCGGCGCACTTTTCAATATTTTTCAAAAAAAATGCCGGCATGACGCCCCACGCTTACCGCAGTGCCTGCGCGAAAGCAGCGGAGCAGTAAGAGGACGGCGCAAGTTCATCGGCAGATTTCCCAGTGCCGGCTTTTCGGAACGCCATGAAGCGCAAAACAAAAACCGCTTAAGAAGTTCACTTCATGAACTTCTTAAGCGGTTTTTCGGCTCAATATGTCCAAATCAATTTTATGCAGCCCGGCAGACTGGATTCCTCACCCCCCAGCTTCCGGGGGAAACGGGGCCGCAGCAAAATGAGTGGGCGGCAGTTTTACTCAGCTTTCAGCCGGAAGCGGGCTACCAGTTCCTTGAGCATGGCGGCCTGCCCGGACAGCTGTTCGCTGGCGGCGGCGCTGTTTTCTGCCGTGGCCACATTGGTCTGCACCACGTTGGAAATCTGCTCAATGCCCGCGGTAATCTCCTGGGTGTTGGCGGACTGCTGCTGGGTGTAATCCGCGATGCCGTCGATGAGCTCGCCCATCTCGTCGGCCTGCGCCACCACCGCCAGCATGGATTGGGAGGTATCCTGGGCGGCGTGGGCCCCTTCTTCCATGGAGTCCACCGTCTGGCCCAGCAGTACCGTGGTTTCCTTGGCGGCGTCGGAGGACTTGCCCGCCAGTATCCGAACCTCGTCGGCCACCACCGCGAAGCCCTTCCCGGCCTCGCCGGCCCGGGCAGCCTCCACCGCGGCGTTCAGCGCCAGAATATTGGTCTGGAAGGCTATATCCTCAATGATCTTGACAATGCGGTGGATCTCGGTGGAGCGGTCGCTGATCTTCTGAATGGACTCCGTCAGGCTCTGCATTTTCACGCTGCTCTCGGTCAGGCCCTCTTTCACGTTCTGGGAAAGCTCCCGGGCACGCTGGGCACCCTGGGCGACCCGGCGGACGCTCTCGGACACGGCGCTGATGTGGCCGGCCAACACGTCAACCTCGGCGGCCTGCTGGGTGGAGCCCTGGGACAGCTGGATCGCGCCGCTGGACACCTGTTCCGCCCCCGCGGCCACGTCCCGGGAGGAGGCGTGGAGCTGGCCCATCACGTTGTTGAGCTGAAGGGATATTTTATCCAGAGAGTCCTTGATTTTCGAGAATTCCCCGGTATACTCCTGCTTCAGGGTAAAGTCCAGATTCCCGTTCCCGATTTCCTGCAGCGTCCCGGCGATCTCGTCAATATAGGTGACGTAATCCCGCAGGCGGACGGTGACCCGGTTGAAGTCCTCCGCCAGAACGCCCAGCTCGTCCTTGGAACGGTAGTGGATGGTCTGGTTCAGCTCGCCCTCGGCAATGCGGGTGGCGGCTTGGCTCAGCTCCGCCACAGGCCGGCCGATAATGCGCCGCACCTGGATGATGACCAGCAGCGTGAGCACCGCCACCGCCAGCACCGCCACCACCAGCATAATGACGGTGAGCTGGTGAAGCTCCGAGAGCACCTCGCCCTGGGACACGTAGGCCACCGCCGTCCAGTCGCTGCCCGGCACTGCGGCGACCTGGATATATGTATTTTTGTCCAGGGTCAGCCCGTACTGCTTTGCCTGGATTTGCCGGCTGGTATAGGGGTAGATCCCGGTGGTCAGTTCGCTGAGCTTTTTGCCGGTGATCTCAGCGTCCCGGTGGCCGATGATGGTATCCGTACGGGTGTCCACCAGGAAAATGCCGCCGGTATCCTCAATCTGGATATTGCTGACGATCTTGGAGATAGAATCCAGGTACACGTCGGCCGCAGCTACGCCGCGCACCGAGCCGTCGCTGTTTTTCAGCACCCCGGAGGCGCCCACCACATAGGATTGGCTGTCCTCATCAAAATACACATCCCCCAAAATAAACTCCTGGGAGGCCACGCCGTCCTGATACCAGCTTTTGGACAGGGCATCGAAGTCCGGCCCCGGAACAAAAGAGGCATGGTACAGCGAACCGTCGGACAGCGCCACATACAGCCCCGCGGGATAGGCGTCGCTTTTTCCCACGGTGTGGCGGATGTACTCCTGCATGGTGGGGATATCCATATCCTCGTATTCTATGGTGTCCCTCTGGGTCTCCAGCATGGTCAGCGTGCTGTTCATCCACGCCCGGGTCTCCTGCAGGGTCCGTTCCGTAGTAGTCAGAAGCAGATTCTCGCTTTTTTCCAGCAGCGCGTTGGACATTTGTACATAGACCACCACCAGCAGCAGCGCCAGCGCCAGTACCGCGCTGCCCACCGTGGCAAATACCAGCTTCCCTGTGACGCCCATCCCCCGTTTTGATGCCGGGCGGCCAAGCCGTTTTTTCTTTTCCTTCATTGCAAGACGTCCTCTCAGTTTTAGTTTCAGAAAAACATCACCGTGTCATTGTGATAATAGCAGGTGCAGGGTCAAAATGCAAGAAATTTGTGGCTATTAAGGTATTTTTTGCTCCAAGCTGTAAGATATTGGGTGAAATGGTTCAAACTTGATGTGGCCGCATGTCCTTTTTCATCAGCGCTGCCGCACCGCTTCTCAATCATTTTGTTCACTTCCTGTATTACCCGCCCAGGGCATCCCCCCTTCCGTAGAATTTCCAAACTAACCATAGTGTACCACAGTAAACCGCAAAATACAAGCGGCCCCATGTAAAGGTGAAAAATCACCACGCCCAGAGAAATACAGACGGGGGAATGGGCTATGGCCGATAGAAAGAAGGGGCAAGGGACAAGCTCCTTAACAGCGCGGCTGAGATGCCCTGGGGGACGTGAAGGACTACGATCCTCCGCTCCCTCGGCATCATATACCGGGAACGCGCCGGGCAGAACATACGCAAGTACCTGATGGATAACAGCTTCATCGACTGCATGGTCCAACTCCCGGCCAACCTGTTTTTCAGAGCAAGCATTGCCACCTGCACCATGGTTCTAAAATAGGGATAGGCGAGTTAGCTGTCCGAGCCAGCGGGATCTCTCGCGGGACTTCTGCGGGACACAAAACAAAAACCGCTTAAAAAGTTCACAAAATGAACAATTCAAGCAGTTTTTGGTTTATGTGGCGAAATTGCTTTTCCAGCCTGGGTCAAAACGGGGTCCCCGCGCGAGCCCAGTGAAACGGGTCGCGTGGGGATAAGCGGAGCAGCGGGATGAGCGAGCTCCGTCGCTTTTGCAAAAAAACGTCGGAGCAAGCAATTTGAAGCTTGCTCCGACGTGGTACGCCCGAAGGGACTCGAACCCCCAACATTCAGAACCGGAATGTGTTTTTTTGCGTGATAAAGTGTATCAAAACTCATTAGCTTGTGTTGTGGTGTCCATCGTCCAAAGCAGGCGTAGCAAGAATTTCCAATCACAACCGAAAAATCCGATTTTTCGGAAGTTTGCGGGACATTTGCGGGACGTGCGGGACAGGCTATTCTTCATCAACCAAACAAAACCCGCCCTGGATTTCTCCGGGGCGGGCCAGCCTGTCGAAAAAGTCAGCCTAAAGGCAGACTTTTTCGTGTTCGTGTGGTAAGATAGAGCAGGGTGAGAAAAATGCTGGAGCGAGGGAAAATGGAGCGCGGGGTAGTGGAGCTGGTGGACACGGAGAGCCTCATGCCACAGGAGCACCTGCTGCGGAAGGTGGACAGGGCGGTAGATTTCGGAAGGATTTATAGAATTGTGGAGCCGCTGTACAGTAAAGATGAGGGACGGCCCAGCGTGGATCCGGTGGTGCTGTTCAAGCTGGTGCTGCTCCAGCATCTGGAGGGGATTTCATCCCTGCGCGGGACGCTTCGCCGGGCTGAGACAGACATCGCGTACCGATGGTTTTTGGGATATACGCTGAATGAAGAACTGCCGCACTTCTCCACGGTGAGCTATAACTTCCGGCATCGCTTTACAGAGGAAACGATAGAGGCGATATTTCGATGGATTTTGGATGAGGCGGGGAGCGTGGGAGCGTTGACCCCGACGGCAGTATTTGTGGATGGGACGCACATCAAAGCCAGCGCGAACCTGAACAAGAAAATCAGGCAGGAGGTTCCGGTGGCGGCCAAACGGTATCAGGAAGGGCTGCTGGCGGAGATCAACGCGGACCGGGAGGCCCACGGGAAGAAGCCTTTTGATGACGATATGGATGATAAACCGCCGAAATGTGGCGGGAAGAAGCGGGACAACACCTCGAAAAAGAAGCTGGCGCGGCGGAAGAAGGCGGGCTTCAAAACGGTGACAAAAAGCACGACAGACCCGGAATGCGGTGTATTTGCAAAGGGGAAGCACCAGCGGCAGTTTGCCTATGAGGCTCACACCGTCTGCGACAAGAACGGCTATATTCTGGAAGCGGTGGTTACCCCCGGCAATGTCCACGACAGCGTGGCGTTTGATGATGTTTACGATAAAGTGACCCAGGCCTTCCCGGAGATTGAAACCATCGTGGCGGATTCTGCCTATAAAACTCCACACATCTGCAAAAAAGTGTTTGGCGATGGCCGGGTGCTGTCCACCGCCTACAAGCGGCCTATGACCATGAAAGGCGGGCACGAGTGGTGGAAGTATGTCTATGATGAGTATTATGACTGTGTGATCTGCCCGGAATACCAGGTTTTGTCCTACCGCACCACTAACCGGGAGGGATACCGGGAATATTGCAGCGACCCCAAAATCTGCGCCCAATGTCCCACCAGGCAGTTATGCACACGCTCCAAAAACTGCGTAAAGACCGTCCTGCGCCATATCTGGAAGGCCTATGAAGAGCTGGCCGACGACGCTAGGTAAACCCCGGAATACAGGGAGCTTTACGCGAAGCGCAAAGAAACCATTGAGCGGGTTTTTGCCGACGCCAAAGAAAAGCATGGTATGCGTTATACCTACTACAGAGGTCTGGCCCAGGTTTCCAACTGGGTGAGGCTGAAATTTGCTGCCATGAATCTCAAAAAGCTGGCAAACTGGAAAGCCCAAAGAACAGTGCCTGCTCCTCATTTCCCGCTTTTGCCGCAATTCCTCTTTCATATTTTACGGCCTGTCTGGTTCCTCGCCAGACAGGCCGCTTTTCGACAGGTT
>CATABD010000039.1 GCA_949494735.1 uncultured Oscillospiraceae bacterium | reverse complement strand
TGGATGGCGTCCAGGCCGTTCTTCTTGGCGCAGGCGGCCAGGTCGAACTTGCCCTGGGTGGCGCCGAACTCGCAGTCCACCCGCCAGGCCAGGTTCTTGGCGGTATTCGCCTTCATATTGGGCTCCAGCTCCTCGCCCAGCAGCTCCGCGAACTTGGCGGCGTGCTCGGCCTCCTCATAGGCGGCCTTCTCCCAGTACAGGGCCACCTCGGGGTAACCCTCCCGGGCGGCGATGCGGGCCATGCACAGGTACATGCCCACCTCGGAGCACTCGCCGTTGAAGTTGGCCATGAGCTGCTCCAGGATGTACTTCTTGTCCTCGTCGCTGATGTCGGGGTTGTTCTTCACAGTCTTGGCGAAGATGCCGTACTCGTGCTCGGCGGCCAGCTTCATCTCACCCTCCTGAAGGGTGAACTTGGAGCCGGAGACGTGGCAGACGGGGCACTCGGCGGGGGGATTCTCGCCTTCGTAGACGTAACCGCAGACAGGGCAGATCCATTTTTTCATGATAGTTTTCCTCCAATGTTTAATTTTGGCCGTCAGGCTGCGTGGACGCGCACCCGCGGCACAGGCCGCGGACAATGAACTCGCAGCTTTCCACCTGAAAGCCATATTGCACGCCGACGGAATCCAGCCAGCCCTGCCCGGGAGAACGTTGGGGCAGGTCCAGAATGGCGCCGCAGCGGTTGCAAATGAAGTGGGAATGGGGGGAGAGGGTCCCGTCGTAACGCTCCTGCCCGTTTACCGGGCCCACCCGCCGGATCAGCCCGTGGCCGCACAGGTGGTTGAGATTGCGGTAGACGGTGCCCAGGCTCAGGTCGGGATATTCCGCCTTGAGCTGCTGGTGCACCCAGTCCGCCGGGGGGTGACAGGTGGTTTGCCGCAGCAGGGCCAGCATAGCGTCCCTTTTTTTACTTTGACGGACGTTGTTCATGGCCGCTCCTCTCCTGCTGTAAGCACTAATAGGAATCATTACTGTTAGTACGGTAACATAGTTTGCGCCGTTTGTAAAGGGTTTTTTTCAAAAAATCAAGAAAATTTTTCCGCCGGCGGGTTTGGCGGGGATATATCGGGAGAGTTGGAATTGATTTGCGGAAGGCGGGATGGTATACTGGGTATCATTACGAAGTAAAAACCTGCATTCACAACCTCTAAACGCCGTCCGAGCGGGTCTGTCCCCGCCATACTGCGTTGAATTTTCTTGAAATACACCAAGTATTCCAGCGGAAATTCGCCTTGTCTGGCGGGAAAAGCTCTCGCCCACCCGGCATTTTCGGCTGTGAATACAGGTTTTAAGGGTGGGGGAGCGGTGGCGAAGGTAAAGACGGTCATAACGGATCTGGACAAAACCTTACTGCGGACGGATGAAACGGTGTCGGAATACACCCGGGCCGTGCTGGACGCGTGCCGGGGGCGGAGGGCGCCCTCACAGAAGATGCCTATCTGACCGTGGCCAACGGGGAGCTGCTCCAGATCATGGACCGCGGGGCGGCCAAATGGAACGGCGTGGCCCGGTGGATTGAGGAAAACCTGCTTTAGGCGGAATGCAGAGGGAGCGCCATGCTGAAAAAACTGCGCTGGAAGTTTATCCTTATGATTACGGCGCTGCTGGCGGGGATGCTGGCGGCGGCGCTGGCCGTTCAGACGGCTTCCACCGCCCGGCAGTACCAGGAGGAGACGGAACGGGTGCTGCGGGCTGTGCTGGACCGGGGGGAGGCGGCGCTGGATCCGCTGCGCCCCTTTGCCGGGGGGAGTATGGGCCAGGATGACGAGCTGCGCACCGGCATACCCGCTTTTTATGCCGTGGCGGACCGCTGGGGACAGGTGGGGCTGGCCCTGGGCTTCAACGCCGTGCTGGATGAGGGGGCTGTGGTCCGGGCGGTGGGGGAGGCGCTGGCCTCCGGGCAGGAGTCCGGGCGGCTGGACGGGCTGAACCTGCGCTTCCTGATCCGGTCCAGGGGAAGCAGGATAGAGCTGGGTTTTGCCGGGCTGGATTGGGAGCGGGGGGCGGTGCGGCGGCAGGCGCTCACCGCCGCGCTGATTTTTGCGGCGGCGCTGCCCGGCTTTTTTGCGGTGAGCGCGCTGCTCTCCCGGTGGCTGGTGCGGCCGGTGGAGGAGAGCTGGAGAAGACAGCAGCAGTTTGTGGCGGACGCTTCCCACGAGCTGAAAACGCCCTTGACGGTGCTGCTGGCCGACGCGGATATCCTGCTCAGCCGCCCGAACGACACCATTGAAAACCAGCGCCGTTGGGTGGAGCACCTGCGGGACGAGGGGCTGCGGATGAAGGGCCTGGTGGAGGACCTGCTTTTCCTGGCCCGGGGGGATGCCGGGGAACGGGGGCGGCCCAAGGGCCGGGCGGATCTGAGCCAGGTGTGCGAGGAGTGTGTGATGTCCTTTGAACCGGTGGCCTTTGAGGCGGGGCTGATGCTGGAGAGCAGGGTTGACCCCGGCGTGGGCGTCACCGGGGACGGGGAGGAGCTGAGGCGGCTGTGCGCTATTTTGCTGGACAACGCCTGCAAATACTGCCAGCCCGGCGGGACGGTGCGCGTGACCCTGGAGGGGGGCGGGGCGGCGGCGCTCACCGTCCACAACACGGGGGAGCCCATCCCACAGGAGGCCCAGGCCCACCTGTTTGAGCGGTTCTACCGGGCGGATGCCGCCCGCAGCAGGGAAAAGGGCGGGTACGGCCTGGGGCTGTCCATTGCCGCAACCATTGTGGAGCGGCACGGCGGAAAAATTGCCGTACACAGCGTAGATGGGGAGGGAACGGCGTTTTCCGTTACCCTGTCGCCGGAAAAAGGGGGTTGACAACCCCCCTTTTTTGGCGTATATTATTTCGAAATTCAAATATTTCATATATCCGAATATTTGAAGTACGCAGGAGGGAATGCCGTGAACGAGAGCCAACGGGAAGAGCTGAATTATTTTTTCGTCCATGTGTTCAACCAGATTTTAGCCTATGAAGAGCAGGCGCTGAACGGCATGGGCGCGGGGGATCTGTCGGTGAAGGAGCTACACGTGCTGGAGGCGGTGGGCGGGCTCACGGCGGCGGGCCGCAACACCATGACCCAGATTGCCGACGCGCTGTCCATCCGGGTGAGTTCCCTGACTACGGCGGTGAACACCCTGGTGCGGAAGGGTTATCTGGCCCGGGGCGGGGAGCCGGGTGACCGCCGGGTGATCCGGGTGCTGCTCACCCCCAGGGGGGAGGAGGCCAACCGTCTCCATGCCCAATTCCACGCCCGCATGGCGGACAGCGCCGCCACCAGGCTGGAGGAGGGGGAGCTGGACGCGCTGCTGCGATCCCTGCGCCGGCTGGATCGATTTTTTCATGACATAAGCCGTCAGAACCAAATGTGATAAGGAGGATCAAGCTATGGCCATCTACATTTTGACAGACAGCACAGCCGATTTCACCCCGGAGGAGGCGGAGCGCAGGAGGATCTGGGTAGTGCCCCTGAAGGTCCAGTTCGGGGAGGAGGAGTTCCCCAATGTGCTGGATCACGCCGCCTTTTTCCGGCGGCTGGCCGAGGCAAAGGAGCTGCCCACCACCAGCCAGGCGGTGCCGGACGATTTTCTCCCTTATTTTGAGCGTGCCAAGGAGAGGGGGGACAGTGTGATTTGCCTGCCTATGGCAGCCTCCCTGTCCGGCACCTGCCAGAGCGCCCTCATTGCCCGGGATATGTGCGGTTACGGGGATATCCACGTGGTGGATTCCACCCAGACGGTGCTGGGGCTGCGGCTGCTCATCGACCTAGCCTGTCTGCTTCGGGACCAGGGGCAGGACGCCCCGGCCATCGCGGCGGAGCTGGAGCGGGCGAAGGGCCGGGTGAAGCTGCTGGCCGTTGTGGACACGCTGAAGTACCTCCACAAGGGGGGACGGCTGCCTGCGGCGGTGTCCATCGCGGGGGAGCTTTTGAAGGTGAAGCCCATCATCACCCTGAAGGACGGCCAGCTGGGGCTGGCGGGCAAAGGTGTGGGCGCCAAGGGGAGCCTAGCGGCCCTGGTGAAGCTGGTGGGGGAGGAGCTGGCTTTTGACCAACGCCTGTCGGTGTATTATGGCTACACCGCCCATGATGAACTGTGTCAAAGTCTGATGGCGCTGACCCGGGAGACCTTTGGCCCCCATCCAAGCGAAGTGCACCCGGTGGGCGCGGTCATCGGCACCCACGTGGGGCCTGGAGCGGCGGTGATGGTATACCTGGAGCGGGAAAAATAGGGCGGCAAAAGGCCCGGGGGGCCTGGAGCGGCGGTGCGGAACCGGAATAAGGCCGGGGCGCGCCGCCGCTCAAAATTTTTTTGGAAATGGGCTTGACAAGGGACGCTCTTTGAGTTAACATATGAGCAGATGTTCATATGTTTGCCAAATGAGAGGAGAGCGCTATGACTGACAACAATGAGATCGAGCGCTGCGGCTGCCTGTTTGTCCACGAGGACGCGGTGAGCGAGGTGCTGGGGGGGATGCCGGACGATGAGACGCTGTACGACCTGGCGGAGCTGTTCAAGGTGTTCGGCGACTCCACCCGGATTAAAATTCTCTATGCCCTGTTCGAGGCGGAGCTTTGCGTGTGCGACATCGCCCAGCTGCTGGGACTCACCCAGTCGGCGGTGTCCCACCAGCTGCGGGTGCTCAAGGGGAGCCGCCTGGTGAAATTCCGCAAGGAGGGTAAGACCGTGTTCTACTCCCTGGCGGACAGCCACGTGCGAAAGATTATTGCCCAAGGGATGGAGCACATTGATGAATAAGAAAGGATGTATCACCATGAAAAAGACCTACAAGCTCATCGACCTGGACTGCGCCAACTGCGCCGCCAAAATGGAGGACGCCATCAGGAAGCTCCCCGGCGTCACCGGCGCCACCGTCAGCTTTTTGACCCAGAAGATGACCATCGAGGCGGACGACGTGGACGCCGTGATGAAGGATGTGGTAAAGGTCTGCCGCAAGGTGGAACCGGATTGTGAGATTGTCCTTTGAGCCGCTCCTTCTGGGACCGCTGGGCCTGGTTTTACGATCTGGCGGAGAGGAGCAATGCCAGGGCGTATGGCTGTGCTGCGGCCCGGGTGGGGGCGTTGGTTCCCGCCGGGGCCCGTGTGCTGGACTGCGCCGCCGGGACGGGGAAGTTTTCCCTGGCGGCGGCGGAAAGTGCGGCGTCTGTGCTGTGCACCGACCTGTCGGAGCCTATGCTGGCCCGGGCGCGGAGGAAGGCAAGCAGGCTGGGGCTTTCCAACATCGAATTTGCAATCCGGGACATCACCGCCCTTCCAGACCCGGACGGGGCCTTTGATGTGGTGATCGCCGCCAATGTGCTCCATTTGCTGCCCCAGCCGGGGGCCGCAGTGCGGGAGCTGTGGCGGGTGGCCGCCCCCGGCGGACGGCTGATTCTTCCCACCTTTCTGCAAGGGCGGGTGGGAACAGCCTACGGGACCATGATTAAAATCTATCAGGGCGTGGGCTTCCATTACGAGCACGCCTTTACGCCCGAGACCTACCGGGATTTTTTGGAGGGCCTGGGGCTGGGCCCGGTGCAGGTGGAGGTCATCCCCGGCAGGGTGCCGGAGGGGATCGCGGTGATGAAGAAGCGCGGAGGAGCGGGAAGTGAGGGAGCTTGGAGCGGAGCGAAGGCAAGAGCCCAGAGCCCGCAAAGCGGGGTCGGGGCTTGCCTGAGTCGAAGTGAAAGCGACCGAACGTCCTGACCGCTCCGCAGCGTGACAACAGACGGACTGGACATCCGCCGATTTCAGGAGTTGATTGTTATGACCAGAAAGCAAAAAAAGACGCTCATCCGCATTCTCGTGGCGGCGGCGCTGCTCGTCGCGGCGGCCCTGCTGCCGCCCATCCGGACGCCCTTCGGCATCCCCCTGCTCACCAGCCGGCTGGACGGGGATATGTTTGCTGTTTCTCCCATCTGGCTGTATTTTGCCGCCTACTTCACCATCGGCTGGGATATCCTCTGGAAGGCCGTCCGCAACATCGGCCATGGGCAGGTCTTTGACGAAAACTTCCTCATGTGCGTGGCAACCATCGGCGCATTCATTTTGGGGGAGACTTCCGAGGCCGTGGGGGTCATGCTGTTCTACCAGGTGGGCGAGCTGTTCCAGAGTGTGGCGGTGGGCAAGTCCCGGCGCTCCATCGCCCAGCTCATGGACATCCGGCCCGATGTGGCCAACGTGGAGCGGGACGGGCAGCTCCTGGAGGTGGACCCCGACGAGGTGTCGGTGGGCGAGGTCATCGTCATCCGCCCCGGCGAGAAGGTCCCGCTGGACGGTGTGGTGATTGAGGGCGCGTCGGCGCTGAACACCGCGGCGCTCACCGGCGAGTCCGCCCCCCGGGACGTGGCCGTGGGCGGGGAGCTGCTCAGCGGCTGCGTCAATATCACCGGGCTGCTGAAGGCCCGGGTCACCAAGGAGTTCGGCCAGTCCACTGTGGCGAAAATTCTGGATCTGGTGGAGAATGCCGCCGCCAAAAAGGCCAGGGCTGAGAACTTTATCACCCGCTTCGCCAAGTATTACACCCCTGCCGTGGTGTTTGCCGCCCTGGCCCTGGCGGTGATCCCCTCCCTGCTCTTCGGGGAGTGGGGGGTGTGGGTCCACCGGGCCCTCACCTTCCTGGTGATTTCCTGCCCCTGCGCCCTGGTGATCTCCATCCCCTTGTCCTTTTTCGGGGGCATCGGCGGGGCCTCCGCCCAGGGCATTCTGGTGAAGGGCGGCAATTATCTGGAGCTGCTGGCCAGGACGGAGACCGTGGTGTTCGACAAGACCGGCACCCTCACCCAAGGGGTGTTTGAGGTGTCCTCCCTGGAGCCCGCTCCCGGCGTCACCCAGCGGGAGCTCCTGGAGGCCGCCGCCCTGGCGGAGCGTCATTCGGGCCATCCCATCGCCCAGTCCCTGCGCAGGGCTCTGGGCGGGGAGGTTGATCCGGCCCGGGTGACGCAGGTGGAGGAGATACCCGGCCATGGCGTGTCCGCCCTGGTGGACGGCAGACGGGTTCTGGCGGGCAATGAGAAGCTGATGGGACGGGAGAACGTGGCGTTTCAGCCCTGCGCACAGGCGGGCACCGTGGTCCATGTGGCCCGGGAGGGACGCTACCTGGGCTGCGCCGTTATTGCTGACCAGATCAAGCCCACCGCCCCTGCCGCCGTCAAGGCCCTGAAAAGCCGGGGCATCCGCACCGTCATGCTCACCGGGGACAGCGAGGCCGTGGGCGAGACGGTGGCCGGCCAGCTGGGGCTGGACGAGGTGCACGCCCAGCTGCTGCCAGGGGACAAGGTGGAGCGGCTGGAGGGGCTGCTGGCCCGAAAGAGCGCAAAGGGTGTGCTGGCCTACGTGGGCGACGGGGTGAACGATGCGCCGGTGCTCAGCCGGGCGGACGTGGGCATCGCCATGGGGGCCATGGGGTCGGACGCCGCTATTGAGGCCGCCGACGTGGTGCTCATGGACGACGATCCGGCCAAGCTGGCTAAGGCCATGGACATCGCCCACAGGTGCCTGCGCATCGTGAAGGAGAACATTGTGTTAGCCCTGGGGGTGAAGGCGCTGTTCCTCATTCTGGGGGCGTTGGGCAGAACCTCCATGTGGGGAGCGGTGTTTGCCGACGTGGGTGTGGCCGTTATCGCTATCCTCAACGCCACGAGAATGCTGAAAACAAAGGCGTCCGATGGGCCGCGAACAGGCGGGGCGTGAAAAAGGCCTTCCCCCGTATCAGAATATACAAAGCCCCCCTGGGAAGGGGGGCTTTTTTTGCCCTTCTGGGCATTGACAGAATGGGGGCGGAACACATATAATGAGTATAATACGCTAAAGCGATAAAATGCAAGGCAGGATATCCTGGCCGCAAAGAGCCGGGTAAAATAAAGGAGGAAGAGATATGGGAAGCCAGCGCGTCTACAATTTTTCTGCCGGTCCGTCCATGCTGCCCCTGGAGGTGCTGGAGCGGGCGGGGAACGAGATTGCCAACTACCAGGGCTCCGGCATGTCCGTGATGGAGATGAGCCACCGCTCCAAGGTATTCCAGAAAATCTTTGACGACACCAAGGCTAATTTTATCCGGCTGTTCCATGTGCCTGACAACTACAAAGTGCTGTTTTTGCAGGGCGGGGCCTCCAGCCAGTTCTCCATGGTGCCGTTGAACCTCATCGGCAAAACGGGGAAGGCGGACTACGCCGTCACCGGCAACTTCGCCAATATTGCCTATAAGGAGGCCAAGAAGTACGGGGAAATCTCACTGGCCGCCTCTAGCGAGGACAAGAACCACACCTACATCCCCCGGCAGGACCAGCTCAAGCTGGATCCCCAGGCCAGCTACTTCTACTACTGTGCCAATAACACCATCTACGGCACCGAGTGGCAGTACGTGCCCGACACCGGGGACGTGCCCATTGTGTGCGATATGTCCTCCGACTTCCTGTCCCGCCCGGTGGACGTGAGCAAATACGGCATCATCTTCGGAGGCGCCCAGAAGAACTTGGCCCCGGCGGGACTGACCATCGCCGTCGTCCGGGAGGATCTGGCGGGCCATGAGCTGCCCTTTACCCCGCTGATGATGAACTACAAGACCATGATCGACAAGGACTCCATGTACAATACCCCGCCGTGCTGGTGCATCTATATGCTGGGACTGGTGCTGGAGTGGCTGGATTCCAAAGGCGGCGTGGAGGGCATGGAGAAAATCAAGCACAGCAAGGCGGCGCTGCTCTACGATGTGCTGGACAATTCCCGGCTGTTCACCTGTCCCGCCCAGCCGGGCTCCCGCTCCGATATGAACGTGACCTTCCGCTCCGCCAGCGGGGAGCTGGACGCCAAGTTTGTCCAGGAGGCCGTTGCGGCGGGCTTCACCAACCTGAAGGGCCATCGGAACGTGGGCGGTATGCGTGCGTCCATCTACAACGCCATGCCCGTGGAGGGCGTGGAGAAGCTGGCGGACTTCATCAGGGAGTTCGACAAAAACAACTAAATCGAGGTTTTTGCCATGTTTAATATCAAGACCATGAACAAAATTGCCCCGGTAGGCCTGGAGCGCCTGCCTGGGGAAGACTACGCCGTTGGCGACAGTGTGGAAAACGAGGACGCCATCCTGGTCCGCTCCGCCAAGCTCCACGACTACATGTTCCCCGAGAAGCTTTGGGCCATCGCCCGGGCGGGGGCCGGGGTGAACAACATCCCCATTGAGCGCTGCTCTGAGGCGGGCATCGTGGTGTTCAACACCCCCGGCGCCAACGCCAACGCCGTGAAGGAGCTGGTGCTGTGCGCCATGCTTCTGGCCTCCCGGGACGTGATCGGCGGGGCCCAGTGGGTGAAGGAGCAGGCCCGCACCCCCGGCGTGGATCTGGCCGCCGCCGTGGAAAAGGGCAAGTCCGCCTTTGTGGGGCCGGAGCTCTACCGCAAGACCCTGGGCGTGGTGGGCCTGGGGGCCATCGGCGCGCTGGTGGCCAATATCGGGCTGAGCATGGGCATGGAGGTGTACGGCTACGACCCCTACCTGTCGGTGGACGCCGCTTTGCGGCTGGACCGGCACATCAAGGTGGTCAAGGAGCTGGACGCGCTGTACGCCAACTCCGACTATATCACCCTCCACCTGCCCTACATGGAGGCCACAAAGGACACCGTCAACGCTGCCGCCCTGGCCAGGATGCGGGACGGGGTGCGGATCATCAATATGGCCCGGGGGGGACTTGTCAACAACGCGGATCTGATTGCGGCGCTGCAATCCGGCAAGGCGGCCCGGTATGTCACCGACTTCCCCGACAATGAGATCGCCCTTGTGGACGGCGTGGTGGCTATCCCCCACCTGGGGGCCTCCACCCCGGAGAGCGAGGAAAACTGCGCCGTCATGGCGGCCAACCAGCTCCGGGACTTCCTGGAGAACGGAAATATCAAAAACTCCGTCAACTTCCCCAACGTCATCATGGAGCGCTCCGGCGCGCAGCGGCTGTGCGTCATCCACCGAAACGTGCCTGCCGTTATCGCCCAGATCACCACCCAGCTGGGGGCCGACGGGGTGAACGTGGAGAACATGACCAACAAGTCCAAGGGCGAGTACGCCTATACCATGGTGGACGCAGGGTCCAAGGTGGACGAGAGCATAATTGAGGACATCCGCAGGGTGCCGGGCGTCATTCGGATGCGGGTGATCTGACCCCGGCGGAAATCAATAAAAACGGCGGGCGCGGCTTCCGGGAGAGGCCGCGCCCGCGCTGTTTTATCCTGCTGTCAGTACCGCAGGATAAAATAGATTACATATACCCAGCTCATCAGGCCGTGGACGATGGCCCAGCCCACCGAGTGCCAGGTGGTGTAGCTGATGACCATGGCCAGGGCGCTGCCAAAGGAGATGCCCGCCTTCGCCGCGCTTCCGGCGTTGAGAGTTCCTTTGCGTTCGTCCATAGGATTGTCCCCCCTCATAACAGGATGACCCCTGCCTCTTTGCAGGCTTCGATGGTCTGGGGGTCCCAGATGGATGCCTGAACCTCCCCGATATGGGCCTTGCCCAGCAGGTACATGGACACCCGGCTCTGGCCGATGCCGCCCCCGATGGTGAGGGGCAGCTCCCCTGCCAGCAGCGCCCGGTGGAAGGGCAGTTCCCGCCGGTGGCCGCACCTGGCGATGGTGAGCTGCTCGTCCAGCGACTCCGGCGACACCCGGATGCCCATGGAGGAGATTTCAAACGCATGGCCCAGCAGGGGATTCCAAAGCAGGATGTCCCCGTTCAGCCCCCAGTCGTCGTAGTCCGGGGCCCGGCCGTCGTGGGGGTTGCCGGACTTCAGCGCCCCGCCGATGCCCATGAGGAAGGTGGTGGGATGGTTGCGGGTCCAGGCGTCCTCCCGCTCCTTGGGGGACAGTTCCGGCCACCGGTCCTCCAGCTCCTGGGCGGTGACGAAGGACACCTCCCGGTCAATGGGGGGCAGGGTGGTGAGCTGGGGGTACACCGAGCGCAGGGTGGCCTGGGTGTTGGCCAGTGCGTTGACGATGGTGGCTACCACCGATTTTAAGTAGTCCACATTGCGGTCCCGGGGGGCGATGACCTTTTCCCAGTCCCACTGGTCCACGTAGACGGAGTGGAGGTTGTCCAGCTCCTCGTCCCGGCGGATGGCGTTCATGTCGGTGTACAGCCCCTCGCCCACCGAGAACTGGTAGCGGTGCAGGGCCAGGCGCTTCCACTTGGCCAGGGAGTGGACCACCTGGGCGTCCCGTCCCGCGTCGGGCACGTCGAAGGACACGGGGCGCTCCACGCCGTTTAAATCGTCGTTCAGGCCGGTGGACGCCTCCACAAACAGGGGGGCGGACACCCGGCGCAGGTTGAGCGAACCGCCTAAATCGTCCTCGAACAGCCGCTTCAAAAGGCCGATGGCCTTCTGGGTGTCGTACAGGTTCAGCAGGGGGGCGTACCCCTCCGGGATTACGGTGGTCAGCATAGGCTTTGCTCCTTTACTCTGTTAAATCAAAGGCATTATAACGCATCCCAGAAAAAAATGCAAATGGAATTGTGTTTTGAAGTTCAATATGGTATAATTCCCATATATCGCCGGACAGCGCTGGGATTTTCCGGCAAACTGCCAAGAAGCGCGGAGAAGCGGGCGGCGGGGAGGCCTGGAGTGGAGCGAGAGCGGCCGGGCGTCCTGACCGTTTTGCGGCGCGGCAACTTTCACCAAAAGGAGACAGATCCAATGGTTCATAATTTTGAAGCCAAGCTCAACGAATACGCCCGCCTGCTGGTGGAGGTGGGCATGAACGTCCAGCCGGGGCAGACCCCCCGCATCAACGCCTCGCTGGACGCCGCCGCCCTGGCCCGGCTGTGCGCGGCCGCCTGCTACGACCGGGGCGCCCGGGAGGTGGTGGTGGACTGGCGGGACGATTTCGTTTCGCGGCAGCGCTACCTCCGGGCGGACGGCGCGGTATTCTCCGAGTTCCCCGGCTACCAGAAGGCCAAGTTCGACTGGTTCCTGGAGAAGGGGTCGCCCAACCTGTCCCTCACCGGGTCTGACCCGGAGCTGCTCAAGGGGGTGGACCCGGCCCGCATCCAAGCCGCCAACCTGGCCGCGGGGGAGCCCACAAAGCCCTTCTACGACGCCATGACCGCCGGAAAATTCCAGTGGTGCGTGGGCGCGTTCCCCACCCTGGCCTGGGCGGAGAAAGCCTTCCCGGACAAGAAGGGGGAGGACGCCCTGGACGCACTGTGGGACGCCATCTTCTCCGTGTGCCGGATTACCGGGGACGGGAAGGGGGTGGAGCGCTGGCAGGGGCATGTGGCGGCCGCCGCCCGCCGGGCGAAAGCCCTCAACGATTACCAGTTTGCCAGCCTCCATTACAAAAACTCCCTGGGCACCGACCTCACCGTCCGCCTACCGGACAACCACGTGTGGGCGGGGGGCAGCGAGAAATCCGCCGGCGGGGTGGAGTTTGTGGCCAACATGCCCACCGAGGAGATCTTCACCGCCCCCCGGTGGGACGGGGTGGACGGCCGGGTATACGCCGCCCTGCCCCTGGCCCTCAACGGCAATCTGGTGAAGGATTTCTGGATGGAGTTCAAGGGCGGGCGCATTGTGGATGTCCACGCCTCGGAGGGGGAGGAGGTGCTGCGCCGTTCCATCGAGCTGGACGAGGGCTCCCACTACCTGGGGGAGGCGGCGCTGGTGCCCTATGACTCCCCCATCCGCGCCAGCGGCGTGCTGTTTTACAATACCCTGTTCGACGAAAACGCCTCCTGCCACTTTGCCTTCGGCTCCGCCTACCCCAGCTGTGTCAAGGGCGGCGAAGACATGGACGGGGAGGCGCAGAAGGCCGCGGGGCTGAACCAGTCCATCAACCATGTGGACTTCATGGTGGGCACCCGCGACCTGTCCATCGTGGGCGCCACCCATGACGGGCGGGAGATCCCTGTGTTTGTCAACGGCAATTTTGCGTTTTGATTTTATAAAGGAGGACGAATCCAATGGACTACAAAGCAAACTATGAGCTGTGGCTCAACTCCCCCGCCCTGTCTGAGGCGGAAAAGGCGGAGCTGGCCGCCATCGCCGGGGACGAGAAGGAGATCGAATCCCGCTTCTTCTCCCAGTTGGAGTTCGGCACCGCCGGGCTGCGGGGCACCATGGGCGTGGGATTGTACCGCATGAACATCCACGTCATCCGCCACGCCACCCAGGCGTTCGCCAAGGTCATTTTGAACGAGGGGCCGGAGGCGGTGAAAAAGGGCGTGGCCATCTGCTTCGACTGCCGGAACAACTCCGACGTGTTCGCCAAGGAGGCCGCCTGCATTATGGCGGCGGCGGGCATCCCGGTGCGGCTGTTTGAATCCCTGCGCCCCACCCCCGAGCTGTCCTTTGCCATCCGGGAGTACGGCTGCATCGCGGGCATCAACATCACCGCCAGCCACAACCCCAAGGAGTATAACGGCTATAAGGTCTACTGGTCCGACGGCGCCCAGCTCCCCCCCAACCACGCCGACCAGGTGGCCAAGATCATGTCCGAGTCCGACGTGTTCGACGTGACCGTGGCCGACTACGGCAAAGCGGTGGCGGACGGCCTCATCACCATCATGGGGGAGGAGACCGACGAGAAGTTCCTGGCCAACGTGATGGAGCAGGTGAACGACCAGGCGGCGGTGGACGCGGTGGCGGACACCTTCAAGATGGTGTACACCCCCTTCCACGGCACGGGCTACAAGCTCATCCCCGAGGCCCTGAAGAGGCTGGGCATGAAGCACGTGATCTGCGTGCCCGAGCAGATGGTCATCGACGGCAACTTTCCCACCGTGGCCTCCCCCAACCCGGAGAACCCGGAGGGCTTCGCCCTGGCGGTGGAGCTGGCCAACAAGGAGGGCGCGGACTTCATCCTGGGCTCCGACCCCGACGCCGACCGGGTGGGCCTGATGGTCCGGGCGGGCGACGAATTCAAGGTGCTCACCGGCAACCAGACCGGCGTGCTGCTGCTGGACTACCTCATCGGGGCCAAGCAGCGCACCGGCAAGATGCCCGTCAACCCCGTGGCCCTGAAAACCATCGTCACCACCGAGATGGCCCGCAAGGTGGCCGAGGTGAACGGTTTGCAGTGCTTCGACACCTTCACCGGCTTCAAATTCCTGGCCCAGAAGAAGGACCAGCTGGAGGGCAGCGGCGAGGGGAACGTCATCATGTCCTATGAGGAGAGCTACGGCTACATGCTGGGCAGCTACGTCCGGGACAAGGACGCGGTGACCGCCGCCGTGGCCATGACCGAGATGGCCGCCTACTACGCCGGCAAGGGCATGACCCTGTACGATGCCCTCATGGCCCTGTACGGGAAGTACGGCGATTACGGCGAGCGTACCCTGAACCTGGTGATGCCCGGCCTGGACGGGCTGAAGAAGATGGCGGCGCTGATGGCGGGCCTGCGGGCCAATCCCCCCAAGGAGGTTGGCGGCGAGGCCGTCAAGACCTGGAAGGACTACAAGGACGGGTCTGTGGTGGACGCGGCCACCGGGGAGCGGACCCAGATGGAGCTGTCCGGCTCCAACGTGCTGCGCTACGAGCTGGCGGACGGCACGTCGGTGATCGTGCGCCCCTCCGGCACCGAGCCCAAGGTGAAGGTGTACATACTGGCCCAGGGGGCCAGCCAGGCCGACTGTGCCGACAAGGTGGCGCGGTACTCCGCCTGGGCGGAGGGGCTGAAGAACTGAGCGCGGGTGTTCATGGAAATTTTTACTGTCCTTTCGTTGTTCCTGCTGTGTACCTGCTGGCTCTGGCCTATCCTGTTTGTGTTCAACCTGCTGGACTGCATCAGGGCGATTACTCAGCAGAAAGAGGAGCGGGAATACCGTAAAAACATCCGCATCGCCATATTCAGCCTGTTCTGCATGAGCGTGTCCCCTGTTCTCATCGCGCTGGTTGCATGATGAAACAACAACCCCGGCGGACAGATTTGTCCGCCGGGGTTTGCTTGACAGTGGGGGGCGGGTGTGATATAATCCTTTTATATAAGCTGTTTATATAAAAGGATTATATGAGGTGGGAGAATGCCTAAGCAGAAAATCACAAAGGAGATGGTGGTGGACGCCGCCTTTCAATTGGCCCGGGAGGGCGGCATGGGGCGGGTGCTGGTAAAGGATATCGCCGCCCGCCTGGGCTGTTCCGTCCAACCCATCTATAGTTACTGCCGGAGCATGGAGGGCCTGCGGTGGGAGGTGGAGCGGCGGACGGCGGACTTTATGGCGGACTACCTGTCCGCCCGCGTGGACTGGGACAACCTGCTCCAGAGCACCGGGCGGGCCTGCGTCCAGTTTGCGCGGGACGAGCCGGAGCTGTTCAAGCTGTATGCCCTCCGCCGCCGGGAGGGGGTATCCTCCCTGGACGAACTGTACGGGCAGGAGGCGCGCCCGGAGGTGGCAAAGGCCGTCGCCGCCCAGCTGGGGCTGAGCCGGGAACAGGCGCGGCAGCTCCACCTGGATATGCTGATCTACACCGTGGGGCTGGCCGCCATCTTCTCCGTCACCACACCGGGAATTCCGGCGGAGGAAATCCTCACCCGGCAGGAGCGGGCCTATCAGGCGTTTTTAACTCAAATTAAGGGAGAAAACAGCGATGGAATCTAACATGATTATTCTCTACAACAGCAAAACCGGCTTCACCCGGAAATACGCCCAGCTGCTGGCGGAGGAACTGGGCTGCCCCGCCCTGCCCCTGGGGGACGCCCCCGCCGACCTGTCCGGATATGCCGCCGTGGCGTTCGGCTCCCGCCTCCACGCCGGGACGCTGGACGGCTGGAAGAAGGCCCGGAAGCTGCTGAACAGCCGGGGCGCGAAAAAGCTGGTGGTGTTTGCCACCGGGGCCATGCCCAACGGGGCGGGGGAGCAGATCCGAAAAGTCTGGGAACAGAACCTCACCCCCGGGGAGCTGGACGCCGTCCCCCACTTCTACCTCCAGGCGGGGCTGTGCCTGGAGAAGCTGGGCGCGGGTGACCGGGCCATGCTGAAGGTGGCGGGCTGGGCCATGGGCCGCAAAAAGGACAGGACCCCGGAGGATCAGGCGTTCCAGGACGCAATCTCCCGCTCCTATGACATCAGCGACCCCAAGTACATCCGCCCTGTGGCGGACTGTCTGCGGGAGCTGGGGTGAACATTTTTCGCAAATTTTAATTTGCGTTTGGCCCCGGCTGGGTGTATACTTTCCTCAAAGGGGCGCAGCCCCAAGAAGAAGGAGGAGTACATATGCGCTATAATATCACCGGCGAACCTATGCCCGTGGTCATCTGCGACGTGGAGTCGGGCGAGTCCATGATTACCGAGAAGGGCTCCATGGTGTGGATGTCCCCCAACATGGAGATGCAGACCAGCGCGGGCGGCATCGGCAAGGCCTTTGGCCGGATGTTCTCCGGCGAGTCCATGTTCCAGAACATTTACACCGCCAGGGGAGGGCAGGGCATGATCGCCTTTGCCTCCAGCTTCCCCGGCTCCATCCGGGCGGTGGACATCACCCGGACCGGCCCATCGTGGTGCAGAAGTCGGGCTTTTTGGCCTCTGAGGCGGGGGTAGAGCTGTCCGTGTTCTTCCAGAAGAAGGGCATGGCGGGGTTCTTCAGCGGCGAGGGCTTCATCCTGCAAAAGCTCTCCGGCCACGGCACCGCCTTCCTGGAGATCGACGGTTCCGCCGTGGAGTATGACCTCCAGCCGGGGCAGCAGATCATCATCGACACCGGCAATCTGGCCATGCTGGACGCCACCTGCACCGTGGATGTGCGCTCGGTGAAGGGGGTCAAGAACGTGCTGTTCGGCGGCGAGGGGCTGTTCAACACTGTAGTCACCGGCCCGGGCCGGGTGGTGCTCCAGACCATGCCCATCAGCAATTTCGCCGGGGCGATTGCGGCGATCCTCCCCTCCAAATAAAAACGAGCCCCCCGCCTCGGGGCAACTCCCGTAAGGAAGTTGCCCCGGACGGCGGGGGCCGCAAATGACAAGTTACCTATTTGGATGGCGTAGCTTCGGCTACGCTGTCTTTTTCTTACGCTTCTGCATGGAATTATAGTAGGTCAGATATTCTCGTTCCAGCGTTTCCGGCTCCGGCGCTACCCACAAACCAATAGTGTTGTAGTAGATGTCCGCCCGCTGGTGCCGCTTGCCGTCTACTTTGTCAGGCTTGGACACCACAATTTTGTCAATGAACTCGTGGACGATCTCAGGCGTCAACTCCGTTAGCCGGGTCACCTGTCTGGCCCGCTCGATGAACCGTTGCAAGTCAGCGGCCTTGTCCGTGGTGGCGTCCAGATGTGCTTCCCTCTCCGGGATCGTCGCTTTCAACTGCCGCTGCTCGGCTTCCAGAGATACCGTCAGCGTGGCAAAGCGTTCCTCGGACAATAGGCCCTTGCTCATGTCCTCGTAGCTTTTTTGGATAAGCTGGTCAATCTCTGTCACCCGCTGTTTGGCTTTGTCCAACTCCCGGCGTTTGGCGGTCAGGGCCTTTTTCTCTTGTAGGCCAAACCGTTCCATCTGTTCTTGGGCAAACTGCTTTTCATAGACCTGGACGTACCACAAAAGCCGTTGCAGTCCCTCAAGGACAAGCTGTTCCACAACTTTCTCCCTGATATAGTGAGCAGAACACAGATCAGTATTCTTGCGGTAGCCGGAACAGAAAAAGAAGGATTGTTCCCGCTTGTAGTTGTTGGTGGCGCTATATCCCAGTTTGCTGCCACAGTCGGCACAGTAGAGAAGCCCGGAGAACATACTCACAATGCCCGTTCTCGTGGGCCTACGGCGGTGCTGGCGGAGGTTTTGAACAAGGGCAAAGGTTTCCCGGTCGATGATGGCGGGGTGGGTGTTGGCGAACACTTTCCATTCCTCTTGGGGCCTGTCTAACTGCTTTTTCTGCTTGAAAGACTGGCGGTAAGTACGGAAGTTCACGGTGTCGCCCACATACTCCTGCCTGTCCAGAATTTCCGCTACCGTGTGCGAACACCACTTATGCGGATATTCGGGGAGTTTTGTCGGACAATTCACGCCGTTGCTGCGCTGGTACTCGCTGGGCGTCAGCACACCGTCAGCCTTTAGCCGCTTGGCGATTTGGGTCGGCCCCAGGCCGCTGACACACATCTGGAATATCCGCCTGACGATTGCTGCTGCTGGTTCGTCCACGATCCATCTGTTCTTGTCCAGTGGGTCTTTTTTGTAGCCATAGGGGGCATTGGTGGTAAGAGGTATCCCAGCATTTCCACGGCTCTGCATAACACGCCGCACCTTGTCACTGGTATTTTTCGCGTGCCACTCGTTGAACAAATCCTGCATTGGAACAATATCGCTGACGCCGTTTGCGGTATCGATGTTGTCCATAATGGCGATGTACCGCACATTCAGCCGGACAAAATCTTCTTCCAGCAGTTGGCCCACCACAAGGCGGTTCCGGCCCAGCCTGGAATGGTCTTTCACCACAAGATTTGCCACAAGTCCCTGTTCAGCCAGTTCCATGATCTGCATAAAAGCCGGTCTTGCGAACGTGACTCCTGAGTATCCGTCATCAAACATAAACCGGGGATTGGGTAGATGGTTGTCTGCGGCGAATTTCTCTAAAATGGCCCTTTGATTCTGGATACTGCCCGAGATACCGTCTTTTTCATCATCACGGGACAATCTGGCATAAAGAACAGTAATCCTCTGCTCGTTTGGCTGCTTTTTCTTCAAAATACGCTCCTTTCCGCAGCCGGATGTGATATGAATTGCAGGGTATCATTATCATACCACATCCGGCGCTAAACTTCAACACTTTACAGTGTGATATTTTGATTGAGAATGCGATTTACTTTTTCTTCCGTGAGTTCAGTGGCTTTGTCACTGAAGTGAGCGTTGACGGTATAGACGGTGCCGTCAATCTCCCGCTCAAAGCTGATTGGATAACTATACTGACGCTCTTTCAGCCAGTCCAACCGTTCCTCGTGAGATAGGCCGGCCAGGAAAACTGCTGTTTCGTCCATCTTTTTCACCACTTCATCGTAGATTTCTGCTTCTCGCCCGGTCAATTCCAGCCTGATAATATTCATCTGCTTCTCTCCCCCTTCATTCTGCTCTGCGCCATCTGGCGGTGCTGCTCCTCGTTGGTATAGACCATATCCATCGTGTTCTGGATTTTGGCGGAGCGTTCCTCCACGCCGACATTCAGCTTCAATTTCTTGCGGCAGGCTGTAATTTGAGCGGTCACAGCCTGTTTTTCAGCCCGCAACTGTTCTTTTTCAGCCGGTGACGCTCTACGAATTTTGTTTTGCAACTGCTTCCGTTGATTGGTCAACGTTTCCATCTCATTTTGGAGCGTTTCACGGACTGAAAGAAGATCATCCAGCGTTTCAATACGGTTTTTCGCCAGATAATCCACCTGGGCGGTGATTTCACCCAGTTTCCGCAGTTCTTCTTTCAAAAATGGGCTGGTGGGATGATAGGCTGTCCCCTTTGGTAAAATGCCGAGCTGATACTCCCAGTAGAGGAACAGCCGGTAAATGCGGGAGGTGCGTTGAAACGGCACATAGACACGCAGTTCCTCCGGCAGCTCCGGGGCGAAGTTGACGGTGGAGCGTTTATTGCCGAAGCTGGCCCGTGCGTCCAGGCCACGCCTGATGTTCTCCGGCGTCCACCGCTCGTCCAGGGTGTCTAAACGGGTGAAGTGTTGATACTGTGGCAGGCGTATCTTCCAGTGCTTGCCCGTGAAGTCGGTGAGGTAGCCTTTGCGCCGGAGATACCGCTCCATCATCTCCACGGTTCGGCTTCCGTTGACCGCTTCCCGCACGTCCGCCCGGTAGATGTTGTAGCGGGTGGGCTCGCCGCTCTGCTCATCCAGCCAGACGGGACGGCTGGGAGCCTTGCGGCCATGCTCGATAACGGATAACCCGTACTCCCGGCAAAGCCGGTCTGAGGTATCCCGGAGGCGCTGCTGTTCCGCTTTGGAGTAGTTGTACTTTTTACCGTCTTTGAACGACACCGAATTGAAACAGAAATGGTTGTGCAGACGTCCTTTGTCCAGGTGGGTGGTGACGATGACCTGAAACCTGTCGCCCCACATTTCACGGGCCAGCTTCACGCCGATCTCGTGGCACCGCTCCGGGGTGACTTCCCCCGGTTTGAAGCTCTGGTAGCCGTGCCAGGCAATATAGTTGTCCTCTTTGCCGTACCGCTGCTTGGTTAGGATCATCTGACGGAGCGCCGTCTGCTTTAGGCAGTTGATAGCGGTGACATAGGAGCTGTCCGCCGTTTTCTGCGGGTTCTGGATGTACGAAAATACGTTGAAAAAATCCTTGGTGCCCTTGGGTACGGTTTTCTCCGGGTTTTCAACGTAGGCGATCAGGTCGCTGAGCCGCCCCTTGATGTGCCATAGGCTGGTGGTAGCCATCACGCCACCCCCTGCAAAAACAGGACGAGTTGTTCAAGCCGGGAACATTCTTCGGCGGCTTCTGGATAATAGGCGGTCAGCCGTTCCAGCTTATCGTGGATTTCATATAGGGCGTCCAGTAGCTCCCAGAACTCTGGCGGTTGCTTGGGCCAGGGTCGCTTACCCAAACAAATTTGCCGGAGATACTTGGCTTGGGTCAGGCCGCACAGAGCGGCGTCATGCTCCAGCTTGGCCTTTTCTTTTTCGGTCAGTCTGATTTTCAGCCGTACCTTTTCATCGTTCGCACTCAAAATAATTCCTCCGTTCTGTCAAATTTCCGTTGCGGGAGGGGGTATTCAGGGGTCTCCCCTGGGAATGGATTTTGCCCCGTGGGGGCATAAATCCGATGCTCGCTATCCCTGTGGACAGGGATAGTTCTGTTGCTCCTGGGGCATGGGAAGCGGGCGGGGTCGGCTTCTTTCTGAGGGGGTGTGCTGAGAACATTTTCTCGCAGTTACGTTTGGCCCGCCCCATGTCTGGGCTATGGCATCATGGGTGATGCCATTCTCATGGATAGCTTGCACAAAAGCGGCATTACCTGTGATGCCACGCACAGGTGACGGCAAAACTGCCGTCATGGTTGGTTTCAGTCGGCTGAGTGACGGCAATTCTGCCGTCACAGTCAGGACCAGGACAGATAGACGGCAAAATGCCGTCAGGGTGAATTTTTGGGAGGTTAAGTGACAGCGTTTTGCCGTCACGCTGTCTTGCCGATTGCCCTGAATGGCGTTCCTGCCCCTTTTCAGCGGCGTTATCTCGCTCGTTCCACGGCGGAGGTCATAGCGTAGTATCCCATTCAGACGGTCATTCAGTTGTCAGGGCAAAAAAGAAGCCGGCACATCAAAACCAGCCCCAGCGGGATTTTCGTTCCGCTGAAGCAAGTTTGATGTACCGGCCTTGTATTTCACAAGTACCAAAAGGGATGTGCTTATGTGTTATTTGGTTGATCCACCTATATGGGAATACAGTTTACCATATAGAACTAATGTTTGTCAACTGTGTATTGGGAAATTTTATGTCTTTTACGTTTTTTACACTTAATATACTTGACATTCATTCAATTTTTGATATCATTATATGAAAATATAATGATATCAAATTGGGGTGAAAAGCCTATGGATGAAAAAACAAAGCAAGTGCAAGTACGTCTAACGCCAGAACTCCATAGCAAGTTAAAGGGAACCCTTGCTTTTGAAGATCGGAAGCTTGTCGATTTTTTTAACGAAGCAGCAGTGGCATATCTCACAGACCAAGCTAAATATAAAAAGTGCATTTCTGAAATTATAGGGGGACGTAACTATGACAAAGGCTAAAAAGAAGCAGGAAGCGTTATCTGTCAGCCGATTAATAAACGAAGTGTTAGTTGCCCAACTAAGTATTCCTTTTCGCCAGATAGTAAACGATACCAGTTTTGCGAAATACACTGGCTCAAAGCGCCCTGATATTCTTATCTCTGAATTTGAATATGATGGCACTAATGATGACCAATTTATTCAGAATTTGGTTGCATACGCTGAAGCTAAGGATGATTGTGCCGTAGATGATAAAGACTGGAAAGACGCCGTTGCGCAAGGTAAACTTAAAGCTTCTAAATTAGGGTTGCCGTATTTTATTGTAACAAACTGTAAAACCACATACTTTTATAATGCAAAGAACCTTAAGCAACTGACCCTTAACGGCAATCCTATTCGTGAATTTCAAACTATTGATATATACCGTCTGATAAAAAACAAGCTAATTGCTAACCCTAATTTAGCTGCAATTAGCACCAATGTTGATTCTATTTCTACAATATCTGAAGCTATTTTCAATAAAAAGTTATGGGAACTTGCTGGAGTTTATCGTGGAATAAACTTTAAAGACAATGTTCAAAAAATTGACTTTACTGTTGGTTTTGTTGCACTTGAATATTTTGAAGAAAAAGAAGAAATTGACGGAACTAAAGATGCTTCAAAAGTATACTGGTCAACTTGTAATGATAACATTGCTGAAAAAATTAAAAACAATTTAAGCGGTTATATCAGTAGGCTGGAAGAAGAAACCACCTTCAAAGAATTTAAGAACGTTATGGAAGTTGTCCGTATCGCAATCAGTGGAGATGGAAAAAGTAAGCCCTTAATTGGAGTAGATGATGTCAAGCAAATTTATGATATAATAGATTCCTCCTAAATATTTTGTGAGAACCGGCAAAACCTTGTGAAACAGCGCATTACGCCGCATTTCCTGACAACAGACCACCCCAATTACTACGAATTTACTACCAAGGGATGAGCTTTGATACGACGAAACACCGGGAAATGCGGACATACGGTTTTGCGCCGCCCTTTGACCTACCCTCTAAAATCACATATCGCCCGACTGGATAGGCCGTCTTTTCTGCATGGAAAAGGCGGCTTTTTCTATGCCCGTACATAGCCGTCTGTTTCGCCGCAGGCGGCTAAATCTATGAAAGGAGGAACCCCCAAAATGGCGAAACCGAAAGTGATAAGCGTAGCAAATCAAAAGGGCGGAGTTGGCAAAAGCACGACCGTCTACAACCTGGGGGCCGGTCTTGCGCTGGAAGGAAAGAAAGTTCTCCTGCTGGACGTAGACCCCCAGGGCGATCTGACCAAGATGCTGGGCCAGCGCAAGCCCCACGACCTGCCCCTGACCCTTGCCAATGCCATGAACGACGTTGTGGCCGGGAAAATGCCCCGCGACCACCCGGAGATCATGCACCACCATGAGGGCTTTGACTTTGTGCCGGGGAACCGCAGCCTGTCCGCCGTGGAGGTGGGGCTGGTGAACGTGATGAGCCGGGAAACGGTGCTACGGCAGTATGTGGACAGCGTGAAACGGGATTATGACTATGTTCTGCTGGATTGCCGCCCCTCGCTGGGTATGCTGGTCATCAACGCCCTGTCCGCGTCGGACTATGTTCTTGTCCCCGTCCAGGCGGACTATCTGGCGGCGGAGGGCATGACGGAGCTGGTGGGGACGGTGCGGAGCATCCAGCGTCAGATCAACCCCCGGCTGAAGATCGGCGGCGTGTTCCTGACGATGGCGAATGAAACCACGTTCCGCAAGGACATCGTGAACAGCGTCAAATCCAACTTTGGGCGTCACCTGCCCGTGCTGGACACGGTGATCCCGGCGACGGTGCGGCTGGCGGAGGTCAGCACAGCGGACAAAAGTATCTTCCAGCACGAACCCAGGGGACGGGCGGCGGACGCCTACCGCAGACTGACAAAGGAGGTGCTGGACATTGGCAGCAAAGAGCGCAGCCGGACTTCTGACCTCAGTAGATAGTATGTTCACCACCCAGGAGGAACGGGACAACGCCCAGCGCAGCTATGTGATCGACCTGCCCGCCGCCGAAATCAGCGACTTCCCCGACCACCCGTTCAAGGTGCGGATGGACGAGGAAATGGAGCAGATGGTGGAGAGCGTCAGGGAGCGGGGCGTCCTCTCTCCCGTCCTGGTACGGCCCATGCCGGACGGCAGTTATCAGATGGTGTCCGGCCACCGGCGCAAGTTTGCGTCGGAGCTGGCGGAACTGCCCACGGTGCCCTGCATCGTCCGGGAGCTGACCGACGATGAAGCCATCATTATCATGGTGGACAGCAACCTCCAGCGTGAGCGCGTCCTGCCTTCGGAAAAAGCATTTGCCTACAAGATGAAGCTGGACGCCATGAAACGGCAGGGACAACGGAGGGATTTAACTTCGTCCCCAGTGGGGACGAAGTTGGGAACGCGGTCAAATCAGGAACTTGCAGAACAATCTCCTGATAGCAAGACCCAAATCCATCGTTATATCTGCCTGACGAACCTTGTGCCTGAACTGCTGGACATGGTGGACAATTCTGTGCTGAAAGAAAAGGGCACGTTACAAATGGCCCTGCGCCCCGCCGTAGAGCTGTCCTATCTGCCGGAGAATGAGCAGAACGCCTTGTTGGAGGTCATGGAGAGCGAGGACTGCACCCCCTCCCACGCCCAGGCCATCAAGATCAGGGACTTTTCCGAAAAAGGCAAGCTGAACCCCGACGTGATCCTGTCCATCATGCAGGAGGAAAAGCCCAATCAGGTGGAACAATTCAAAATGCCCCGGAACCGTATCGACAAGTTTTTCCCTGCGGGGACGCCCGCACAGAAGATCGAGGACACCATCGTGAAAGCGTTGGAGTTGTACCGCAGGCGGGAAAGGGCGATGGAGCGATGAACGTCACACCTGGGGGGCAGTCTGCCCTTTTGCAGCCCTGGCACTTTCCACGCCCTCCCCCTCTCACACTCTCCCCCTCCAAACCTGCTGTACCTGCTGAAAAGAAAGACCTGCCCATCCTTTTTTCAGCCGGTAAAAACCTTTGGAGAGAAGTGCGCCAGCGCACGAACCATCAAACACCGGGCAGCGTTTGACCCCGTGGAGTGCCACGGGCTTTTTTTGCACCCAAAATCAAAATATGGAGGTATTTTTTCTATGAAGCGGAAAACCATCACCCACGCGGCTCGGCTGCTGTGCGTCCTG
>CATABD010000038.1 GCA_949494735.1 uncultured Oscillospiraceae bacterium | reverse complement strand
TGTGGGGAGAGGAGCCGCAGCAAAATGAGCGAGCTTTCGCCGCAGGCGGAAGCGAAGGATATGGAGCTTGCGGCGACGAGGGCGCGCCATGTTTTGTGGAGCAGAGACAACTGGACGAGCTGAACATCGCCTGCACCGCGAAAGAGGAGTAACAGAACAGCCCCTCCCAATTGGGAGGGGCTGCTTCTCACCGCTCGGCGGCATCCATCACATGCTTCAAATCAGAGTCCATAGCCGCCTTCCAGCCGGCAGCAAAGGCGGTGCTGACCAACTCGAATACCATCCCGGTGGCCCGCTCATACTGGGCGTCATCCAAAAAATTGGAAAAAGCCTGGTCAAATTCCAGTTCATTCATAGTATCACCCTGTCATATCTTATATTATCTAATATGAGTTGTCAATATTATATTGACCGAAATGCTATTATTTGAACAGGTGATGTTATGAAACCATTGAAAGTCAGAATCAGTATCACGCTTGACGACCCCATCTATCAAAAAATCAAGGGACTGGCCGAGTATGACGACCGGTCGGTTTCCAGCTATATTAACCTCGCCCTGCGTGATCATCTGGAACAGTTGGAGCGGGAGGAGGAGAGATAGGAAAAGCGCCGGGGCGACCCGGCGCTTTTTATTTCAGCTTCCGCCACTCCCCCACCGCCAGCTCGTCGCAGCGGTTGTTGTTCGGGTTGTCTGCGTGGCCCTTGACCCAATGGAGATTGACGGTGTGGGTGGCACACAGCTCCAGCAGCCGCTCCCACAGGTCCGGGTTGAGGGCGGGCTTCTTGTCGGCCTTCACCCAGCCCCGCGCCCGCCAGCCCTTGGCCCAGCCCTTTTGCAGGGCGTCGATGACGTATTTGGAGTCGGAATACAGTTCCACCACGCAGGGCTCCTTCAAGGCCTCCAGGCCGCGGATGACGGCAGTGAGCTCCATGCGGTTGTTGGTGGTACTTTTCTCGCCGCCGCTCAGCTCCTTTTTGTGTTCGCCGAACATGAGGATGGCCCCCCAGCCCCCGGGGCCGGGGTTGCCGGAACAGGCGCCGTCGGTGTATAACGTTACTGTTTTCATCCGCCGCTTCCTTTTCTTCCTTCGAGATTCGTCCAGCCTCCGCCGGAGATTTTTCCAATTCCAAGGATACATGAAATCGGCGAGAAAGTCAAACACATTATCTGCCATCCCCCGGCTGAACATCCAAAACCGCCTTGACATGATATCTACCGCCGATGATACGCAAGCGGGAAATATAAAATAGAGTACAGCCATACCGGCAATACGCCACCAGTTTTCTTTTAACCAGCCCATAATACCACCTCAGTGATGGTATTATAACATATATCATTTTTAAATACACACAATTTATACGTATTTACATATAAATTGTGTGCTAACAAATTGACAGCTTATGGTTACAATATCCACAGAGGTGTTTCCTATGGATATTCGACACTATAAGCAATGGATTCAAATCGGATTGAACATCCTTCACTATCGAAAAGAGCGGAAATTAACACAGGAACAGCTTGCCGATCTCTGTGGGGAAGAGGGGATCAGCCGAAACTATATTCAAAAGATCGAGACCGCCAGAAGCTCCTGTACGCTGGACACTTTAATGGACATTGCGGAGGCATTGGATATCCCGTTATACAAATTATTTGAGTTTAAAGACTAGGGCTTGTTTGAAAATTGTCAACACGCCCAATCGGCGGGCCTTTTTCCGCTGAGCCGCGTTGATTTGCCTTGAAATACACAAAGTATTTCTGCGCCAAATCGCCTTGCCCGGCGAAAAAATTCCTCGCCGCTGGGCATATTGCCAATTTTCAAACGGCGCCTAAAAAGCGGACAGGCCAAGGGCCCGTCCGCTTTCTTTTTATTCCTCTGCCTCAAAGGGTTCCCCCGGCTCCTTTTCCGCCAGGGACAGGGCGATCACCCGGTCCCCCTCGTCCTTGAAGCGCATAACGATTACACCCTGGCTGGCCCGGCCCACGGTGCGGATGGCGTCCACATCCGTGCGGATGATGGTACCCGACTGGGTGACCAGCAGCAGATCCTCACTGCCGTCCACCACCTTCACCCCCACCACGGCCCCGGTTTTGTCGGTAAGGCCATAGTTCTTCACGCCGTAGGCCCCCCGGGCGGTGATGCGGTAGTCCTCTACCGGGGAGCGCTTGCCGTAGCCGTTTTCCGTGATGGTGAGAACCGCCTTCCCCGGCTTGGCGCGGGCGGCGGCAACCACGTAGTCGCCCTCCCGCAGCTTGATGCCCCGCACGCCCATGGAGGTGCGCCCGGTGGTACGGACCTCCCCCTCCGGGAAGCAGGCGGCCATGCCGCCGTGGGTGGCGATGAGCAGATTCTGCTCCCCATCGGTCTCCCGAACCTCGATAAGCTCGTCGCCCTCCTCCAGGGTGATAACCCGCAGGCCGTTGTTGCGCAGGTTGCGGAGCGCCGAGGCGTCCAGACGCTTCACGGTGCCCTTCCGGGTGAACATGGTCAGGTAGCGGGGGTCATCCCCCTCGCTGATGTCCCGGGTGTGGATCATCACCGCCACCTTCTCCCCCGCCTCCACCTGGAGGACGTTGACGATACTGGTGCCCTTGGCAGTCCGCCCCGCCTCCGGGATCTGGTAGCCCTTCTTGCGGAACACCCGCCCCTTGTCGGTAAAGAACAGGATATAGTCGTGGGTGGAGGCGGTGAACACCGTGTTCACATAGTCCTCCTCCCGGGCGGTCATACCCTTTCGGCCTACGCCTCCCTTGCCCTGGGCGGCGTACTCGCTGGCGGAGGTGCGCTTGATGTAGCCGTTGGCCGTCATGGTAAAGACGGACTGCTCCTCCTCGATCAGATCCTCAATGTCGATATCGTTCTCCATGAAGCCGATCTCGGTCTTGCGCTCGTCGCCATACTTGTCCCGGATCTCAACCAGCTCGTCCTTGAGCACCCCACGCAGCTTGCCCTCGTCGGCCAGCAGGGAGTTGAAGTACGCGATGCGCTCCTCCAGCTCCTTATACTCCGCCTCCAGCTTCTCCCGGTTCAGGCCCTGCAAGGCGATAAGGCGCATGTCGCAGATGGCCTGGGCCTGGACGTCGTCCAGGCCGAAGCGCTCCATCAGCCGCTCCTTGGCGTTGTCGTAGCTGGAGCGGATGATTTTGATAACCTCGTCGATGTTGTCCTGGGCGATGAGCAGGCCCTCCAGCAGGTGGGCACGCTCCTGGGCCTTTTTCAGGTCGAAACGGGTGCGCCGGGTCAAAACCTCCTCCTGGAAAGCGATATACTCGTCCAGAATCTGCCGCAGGGTGAGGATTTTTGGCTGCATCTGGTTGTCCACCAGGGCCAGCAGGATCACGCCGAAAGTGATCTGCATCTGGGTCTGGCTGAACAGGCGGTTCAAGGTCACCTGGGGGTTGGCGTCCTTCTTCAGCTCGATGACGATGCGCATTCCCTTCTTGCCGTCGGATTCGTCCCGCAGGCCGGACACCCCTTCCAGCCGCTTGTCCTTTACCTGGTCGGCGATATTCTCCACCAGCCGAGACTTGTTCACCTGGTAGGGCAGTTCGGTGACGATGATGCGGGTGCGGCCCTGGCCGAACTCCTCCATCTCGGTGCGGGCCCGGACCTGGATGCGCCCCCGCCCGGTGGCATAGGCCGCCCGGATTCCGGACCTGCCCAGGATGATGCCCCTGGTTGGGAAATCTGGGCCCTTGATGTGCTCCATCAGGTCGTCCAGTGTGGCGTTTTCATTGTCCAGCACGCAGATCACCGCGTCGATGACCTCCCGCAGGTTGTGGGGCGGGATGTTGGTGGTCATGCCCACAGCGATGCCGCTGGAGCCGTTCACCAGAAGGTTTGGGAAGCGGGAGGGCAGCACCCGGGGCTCCTGGGTGGACTCGTCAAAGTTGGGGTCCCAGTCCACGGTGTCCTTGTCGATGTCCCGGAGCATCTCGTTGGCCAGCCTGGACATGCGGGCCTCGGTGTAACGGTAGGCCGCCGGGGGGTCGCCGTCCACGCTGCCGAAGTTGCCGTGGCCGTCCACCAGCATATAGCGCATGGAGAAGTCCTGGGCCAGCCGGACCAGGGCATCGTACACGGACTGGTCGCCGTGGGGGTGGTACTTGCCCAGCACCTCGCCCACGCAGGTGGCCGACTTCTTGAAGGGCTTGTCCGAGGTGAGCCCCGTATCGTACATGGAGTAGAGAATGCGGCGGTGGACGGGCTTCAGCCCGTCCCTCACGTCGGGCAGGGCCCGGCCCTTGATGACCGACATGGCGTACTCAATGTACGCGTTTTCCATCTCGTGCTCCAGGTTGATCTCCACAATCTTCTGGTTGGGGAAAGAGATGTCCCTGGTCATATATTCGTCGTTTTTAGCCATTTAGGTCCTCCTGCTCAATAGTCGAGATTGACTGCCTTCAAGGCGTTCTGCTCGATATACGCCCGGCGGGGCTCCACCTTCTCGCCCATGAGCAGGTTGAAGATGGCGTCCGCCTTTACCGCGTCCTCCATGGTGATGCGCTTGAGGGTGCGGCGCTCCGGGTCCATGGTGGTCTCCCACAGCTCCTCGTAGTCCATCTCGCCCAGGCCCTTGAAGCGGCTGATATCCACCTTTACGTTGGGGTTGCCCCCCCGCATCTCGGCGGAAATGGCGTCCCGCTCCTCATCGGAAAAGGCCACCCGGGTGGTCTTGCCCCGCACCAGCTTGAACAGGGGGGGCACCGCCGCATAGACGTACCCCCGCTCAATCAGGGGCCGCATGAACCGGAAGAAGAAGGTGAGCAGCAATGTGCGGATATGGGAGCCGTCCACATCGGCGTCCGCCATGATGATGACCTTGTGGTAGCGCAGCCTGGACTCGTCAAAGTCCTCCCCCAGCCCCGCGCCCAGGGCGGTGATGACGGGCTGGAGCTTGTCGTTGCCGTAGATCTTGTCCGCCCTGGCCTTCTCCACGTTGAGCATCTTGCCCCACAGGGGCAGGATGGCTTGGAACCGTGAGTCCCGGCCCTGCTTGGCCGAGCCCCCTGCGGAGTCGCCCTCCACGATGTAGAGCTCCGTCAGGGCCGGGTCGCGCTCGTTGCAGTCGGACAGCTTGCCGGGGAGGGTGGAGCCCTCCAGGGCGTTCTTGCGGCGGATGTTCTCCCTGGCCTTGCGGGCGGCCTCCCTGGCCCGGTTGGCCATCAGCGCTTTTTCCAGGATGGCCTTGCCCACGGCGGGGTTCTCGTCCAAAAACTGCTCCAGCTTGTCGCTCACCACGGCGTTGACCAGGGTGCGCATCTCGCTGTTGCCCAGCTTGGCCTTGGTCTGGCCCTCGAACTGGGCCTCGGTGAGCTTCACCGAGATCACGCAGGTCAGGCCCTCCCGGCAGTCGTCGCCGGACACCTTCTCCTCCCCCTTGAAAATGCCCGCCTTCTTGCCGTAGGCGTTGAGCACGGTGGTGAGGGCCCGCTTCAGCCCCTCCTCGTGCATGCCGCCCTCGGGGGTATGCACGTTGTTGGCAAAGGAGACGATCACCTCGCTGAAGCTGTCCTCGCAATACTGCATGGCGATCTCCGCCATGGAGTCGTCCTTGGCGCCCGACATGTAGATCACGCTGTCGTGGAGGGGGGTCTTATTTTGGTTGATGAAGGTGACAAACTCCCGGATGCCCCCCTCATAGTGCATGGACTCCTCCTGCTCCTGCCCGGGGCGGCGGTCCGCCATGAGTATGCGCACCCCGGCGTTCAAAAACGCCTGCTCCCGCATCCGGCGGTGGAGGGTCTCATAGTCATAGACAGTGGTCTCAAACATCTCCGGGTCGGGCTTGAACACCACCTCGGTGCCCGTCCTGTCCGTAGTTCCAATGACGGTCATCTCCTGGGTGATGCTGCCCCGGGAGAATTTCACCTCGTAAACCTGCCCGTTCTTGTGGACGCGGACCTCCATCCACTCGCTCAGCGCGTTGACCACGCTGCCGCCCACGCCGTGGAGGCCGCCGGACACCTTGTACCCGCCGCCGCCGAACTTGCCGCCGGCATGGAGGACGGTATACACCACCTCCAAAGCGGGCTTGCCGGTCTGGGCCTGGATATCCACTGGCACGCCCCGGCCGTTATCCGTGACCCGGACGGCGTTGTCCTCCAAAATTTCCACGGTAATATGGTCGCAGTATCCCGCCAGCGCCTCGTCGATGGCGTTGTCCACAATCTCATATACCAGGTGGTGCAGGCCGGAGGCGGACGTGGAGCCGATATACATGCCCGGGCGTTTGCGCACGGCCTCCAGCCCCTCCAGCACCTGGATTTCCGACGCGCCGTACTCGTGCTCGGTCTGGGTGGTGTTTATTTGGTTTAACTCGCTGCGTTCTTCAGCCATGATGTTCCTCCGCTAAGTTATGAGATTAATTTATTCAGAAGCTGTACCAATAGCCTCAATATCCATCCCTGCGGCCCAAACCGCCGCTGACCGCGTTAAAAAATCTTGAAATACACAAAGTATTCCTGCGTTTTTTTGCCTTGCCAGCGGCGGTTTTAGCTCGCAATTCCGAATACTTCGGCTATTGATACAGCTTTTTATTCAAAACCGTTCCGCCCGGCCCGGGCGCACAGCGCCGCCGGGGAGAGGGGGGTGAGGTAGACCGCGGCCCTGCCGTCCCGGCCGTCCGCCAGCACAAAGGAACGGGGCAGGTCGTCCCCCAGGGCGGTCACCCGGCCCTCCCGCTCCGCCTTTTCCAGAAAGCGGCGGGTCCGGAAGGACCATGTGGTATTGTCCAGGTCAAAGATCCCGATTATGTCCCCGCCGGCGGCCATGATATTTTGGCCCAAATGCAGATACAATGCCTTACCTCCTATATCAACGTCCCATCCTTTACCCGGAACGCCTTGCCGTCCTTCAGCCGCGCCAGCTTTTCCTCCTCGCAGCAGGTGATGAACACCTGACCCGAGGTGATGCGGTTCAATACGAACTCCTGGCGGCGGGCGTCCAGCTCGCTGAGTACGTCGTCCAGCAGCAGCACCGGCCATTCCTCCGTCTCCAGGCGGAAAATGTCCCGGGCGGCCAGCTTCAGCGCCAGCGCCGCCGTCCTGGTCTGGCCCTGGGAGGCGTAGGTTTTGGCGCACGCGCCGTCGATCTCCACCGCCAGCTCGTCCTTGTGGGGGCCGGACAGGCAGGTCCGGGCGGCGATCTCCGCCTCCCGGTGGGCCTCCTGGTGGGCCAGCAGCTGGGGCAGGATGACGCGGGGCGGGGCCTCCGGGTCGGTGACGGTGGAGACCGTTTCATACCGCAGCCCCAGCCGTTCCCTCCCCCCGGAACAGTCCGCGTGGATGGGGGGGGCCGCCTCCACGAGCCGCCTGACAAAGTGGGCCCGGTAATGGACAATCACCGCCCCGCACTGGGCCATCCGCAGGGAAAAGTCGTCCAGCGCGTCCAGCAGGGAGGGATGCTGCTCCCCATCCTTTAAAATCCGGGTCTTATGCTGGTAAAGGCGCCTGTACTCCGCCAGGGCCTGGGCGTACCGGGGGCGGAGCTGGCAGATACAGCCGTCCAAAAACCGCCGCCTGGCCTCCGCCCCTTCCCGGATGAGGTACAGGTCCTCCGGGCAGAACAGCACCGTATTCAGGATGCCGGACAGCTCCCCCGCCGTTTTCAGCTTCACGCCGTTGGAACGCAGCTGCCGCCGCGCCCCCCGGTGGAGATCCGCCTCCAGCACTATGCTCCTCCCCCGGCTGGCCACCTCCGCCTTGAGGAAGGCGTGGTCCACCCCGTGCCGGATCAGCTCCCGGTCATACCGGGCCCGGTGGGAGGCGGCGGAGGACAGGTAGGCCACCGCCTCCAGCAGATTGGTCTTGCCCTGGGCGTTATCCCCCGCTATGACGTTGACGCCGGGGTGGAACTGGGCCTCCCCGTGGACGTAATTTCGGAAAAAGTCCAGGGTGATTTGGTTGACGGTCATTCCACCACCAGCGTCAGGCCGGGCAGCTCCGCCCGGTCGCCGGGGCGCAGCTTTTTGCCCCGCATGGTGCAGACCTCCCCGTTGACCCTGACCTCCCCTTCCCGGATGGCCAGCTTGGCCTCCCCGCCGGTATCCGCCGCGCCGGCAAACTTCAGCAGCGCGTCCAGCTTGATATACTCCGTGTTGATTTTAATGTGCTCTTCCCGCATATGATTCACTCCGCAGCCCGCAGCCGCACCGGCAGCACCATATAGAGGAAGTTGTCCGGCTTATCCTTCTGGGGCAGGACGAGGCAGGGGGACGTGGCCGTGTTCAGCTCCAGCCGCACCCGCTGGGCCGGGGCGGCCTTTACCGCGTCCATGAGAAAGCGGTTGTTAAACCCGATTTCCAAGCCCTTGCCGTCGCCGGAAATGGGGCAGACGTCGAAGGCGGAGCCCATGGCGGTCCTGGAGGTGATGGACAGCACCCCGTCGTCAAATTTACACCGCAGGGGGCTTTTCAGCTTGTCGTTGATGATGAGGGAGGCCCGGTCAATGGACCTCTGCAGGTCGGCGGCCTCCGCCTCCAGCACAATGGAGTTGTTCTGGGGGATGGTCTGGCGGTAATTGAGAAACTCCCCCTCCAGCCGCCTGGCAACAAGAAGGGTAGAGCCGATTTCAAAGGTGACATGGCGGCTGCCCTGGGTGATTGCAACCGGCTCGTCGGAATCGGCGCAGATCTTCTCCACCTCCCGGAGGGCCGCGCCCGGCACCACAAAGGACAGCTTTCCCTCCCCGTCCTGGCTCAGCAGCTTTTCCCGCCGCAGGGCCAGGCGGTATCCGTCCACCGCCACCATGGTGAGCTGCCCCTGCTCCGCCTCAAACAGCACGCCGGTATGGATGGGGCGGCTGTCGTTGTCGCTGACCGCAAAGGCGGTCTGACCGATCATGGAGCGCAGGCTGTCCTGGCTTATGCCCAGACCCCGTCCGTCGTCCACCCGGGGAAGCTCGGGAAAATCCTCGTCGCTGCTGCCCATAATATCAAAGGAGGTGGGTCCGCACTGGATATGGACGGAACAGCCGTCCACCGCGATGGACACCACGTCGTCGGGCATACGGCGGAGGATCTCGCCGAACAGCCGGGCGGACAGAACAATGGCGCCCCCCTCCGGCACGTCGGCGGATACACTGGTAATGATGCCCGTCTCCAAATTATAGCCGCTGACGCTCAGGCTGCCGTCCCCCGCCTCAATGAGGACGCCCTCCAGCGCCTGGATGGAGCTCTTGGCCGCCACGGCCCGCCCGGCGGTGGTGACGGCGGCCTGGAGTATGGCTTTTTCACAGGAAAATTTCATAGTCGGTTCCTTTCTCCCTCCTCCGCAAGGAGAGGAAGGGTTAAAAATACGTAGTAGTCCGTAGGGGGTGTGGAAGCTGTGGATCGGTGAAGAAAAATGAGCAGTAGCAAGGCTTTTACCGTCCGCAGCGCCATCCACAAGGTTTGCACAGCTTCCGTGGCGTCAGGCAGGCACGCAAATCTTTCCACAGGCATCCACACCACAGGCCGCAGAATTGTGGAAGCTGCGGCGTTTAAATTGGCGCGGACGCCTCCGCGCGTTTAATATGCCGAATTGACCGCGTTGGTGATGTCCCGGATGATTTCCATCAGCTCGGGCTGCGCCTTCATCATCTTCTCCACCCGGTTGATGGAGTTGAGTACGGTGGAGTGGTGGCGTCCGCCAAACTGCTGGCCGATCTCCGCCAGGGAGAGCTGGGTCATCTCCCGGATGATATACATGGCCACGTTCCGGGCGGTGCTGATCTCCTTATTCTGGCTCTGGCCGGTGACGGCGGAGGCGTCCATCTCATAGAAACGGGCCACCTCCTGGATGATGGTTTCAGCGGAGGGGAGGAAGTTTTCCTTGGCCCGCAGGATGTCCCGCACCGCCCGTATGGTGGTGTCCACGTCCACCTGGGCCCCCATCAGCTCCTGGAAGGCCATAATCTTGTTGACCACGCCCTCGATCTGGCGCACGTTGGAGGTGATGTTCTCCGCCACATAGGACAGCACCGGGTCGGGCAGGGATATGCCCCGTTCCAGCGCCTTATTTTTCAGCAGGGCCACTCTGGTTTCATAGTCGGGAGGCTGGATATCGGCGGACAATCCCTGTTCAAAGCGGGTTTTGAGCCGCTGCTCCAGGCGGAGCATCTCATGGGGGGGGCGGTCGGATGTAAACGCAACCTGCTTTTTCTGCTCGTACAGGGTGTTGAAGGTATGGAACAGCTCCTCCTCGCTGGAGTCCTTGCCGGCGATAAACTGTACGTCGTCCATGAGAAACAGGTCCACCTGGCGGTACTTTTCCCGAAAGCCCTGCATGTCGATGCCCCGGCGGAGGTTGCCGATGAGCTCGTTGACAAAATCCTCGCTCTGGACGTACATAATGCGGAAGCCGGGATGGTCGTGCCTTACCTTGTTGGCGATGGCGTGGAGCAGGTGGGTCTTGCCCAGGCCGGACTGGCCGTAAATGAACAGGGGATTATAGGAGCCCCCCGGCTCCTCCGCCACATTTTTTGCGGCGGTGTAGGCAAAGCGATTGGTGGAGCCCACCACAAAGCGCTCAAAGGTGTATTTGTTTACATCACCGCCCGCGGCGGCCGGGGCTGCGGACTGGCGGGCGTAGGCGTCCCGCTCCTCCGGCAGCAGAAGGGCTACGTCCACGTCGAAGGAGAACAGCTCTTTCAGCGCCTGCTCCACCGTGGACAGGAACCGGGTGCGGATGATGTTCCGCTTGAAATCGGTGGGGACGCACAGCACCAGCCGGGTATCCTCCAAGGCAACGGCTTCCACATCGCCGAACCAGGTTTCGATGGACACGGCGGTCATGCCGCCCTCCATCAGACTTTTTACTTTTTCCCAGACGTCGGCAGCCGATCTCATGGGCGAAAGCCTCCTAAAAATCAAATATTGTAACTTTTATATTATACCAAAAAAGGGACCGACCGGCAAGGGCTTTTGCGGGATTCTTTTTTAATAATGTAAATAAAGAGTGGGGCATGGAAAATACAATATGTTGTGCCCGGTGCAGGAAAAAAGAATATTGCCGATTTCTTGTTGACAGGCGGCAAAAATCAAGGTATAATCAGCAGAAGCGTGATTTGTGCGCAGCATTTGCCAACCGCGCCCAGAAGGGCGTTGTGGAGCGCCCCTCTGCCGGGGGCGCGTGATACTGTACAGGAGGTGTTCCCGCATGGTTCGTACCTATCAGCCCAAGAAGCGCCAGCGTTCCAAGGTCCACGGCTTCCGCAAGCGCATGGCCACCGCCAACGGCCGCAAGGTTCTGGCCCGCCGCCGCGCCAAGGGCCGCGCCCGCCTGAGCCACTGATGGCGCACACATCGGGATAACGATACGACTCGGGGCGCGGGAGCTTTTCCCTCGCCCCTGTGTCCGTTTACCCGAAGATCCCCTTTGCAACGGGAGGTAACATGAAGAAGACCGTATCCCTCAAGGAAAACCACCTGTTCCGCCGGGCCTATAACCGGGGAAAGTCCGCCGCCGACAGCCGCCTGGTCCTCTATGTCCGGGGCAACGGGCAAAAGGGAAACCGGCTGGGCTTCACCGTTTCCACCAAGGTGGGCTGCGCTGTGGTGCGCAACCGGGTCCGCCGCCGCCTGCGGGAAATCTACCGCCTCCACGAGGGACAGGTGCTGGGGGGCCGGGACGTGGTGGTGGTGGCCCGCAGCCGGGCCGCCTCCAGCGGCTATCACCAGCTGGAGAAATCCTTCCTCCGGCTGGCGGACAAGCTGGAGCTGCTGAAAAAGGAAGGAAAAGCGTGAAAAAGCTGCTGCTGGCCCTCATCCGCCGGTACCGGCGGGACATCTCCCCCTATACCCCGCCCAGCTGCCGGTTCGTCCCCACCTGTTCCGCCTACGCCCTGGAGGCGGTGGAGGTCCACGGGGCGGTGAAGGGCGGGCTGCTGGCCCTGTGGCGGATTGCCCGCTGCCACCCCTTCCACCGGGAGAAAAACTTCATCTATGACCCCGTACCCCCCAGGAAAGACAAACGAAACAAACAAGTTTAGGAGGCCAAGCATGGATATTTGGCAAATCCTCATGACCCCGTTCAGCCTGCTGCTGGAGCTGTTCTGCCAGGTGTTTGACAGCTACGGCATCGCCCTGCTGCTGTTCACCGTGGTGGTCAAGATCATCCTCTTCCCCTTGCAGCTCAAGGGGAAAAAGAGCATGATTAAGATGAATGTGGTGAACGCCCAGATTCAGGAGATCCAGAAGCGCTGCGGCAACGACAGGGAAAAGTATAACCAGGAGGTCCAGAAGTTCTACGCCGAGAACAACGTCAACCCCATGGGGGGCTGCGGCTGGTCTATGATCCCTATGCTCATCCTGTGGCCGCTGTACGCCATCATCCGCCGCCCGCTGAAGTACCTGATGAGCCTCACCGATCAGGCCACCACCGCCGTGGGACAGGCCCTGGGCTGGGCCGACTTCGCCCCTGTGGGCTACAATGAGCTGACCTTGGGCGCCATGATGAACGCCGGGAATCTGGAGACGGCCAAGACCGCCGCTGCGGCCGCCGGCGTGTCCGCCGCCGGCATGTTCGTCATTAATTTCGACTTCTTCGGCATTGACCTGTCTAAGATCCCCCAGCTGAAGTTCTGGGAGGGCGGGCTGTCCTGGGGATCCGTTGGGCTGTTTCTGCTGCCCGTTATCTCCGCCGCGCTGTCCCTGGTGTCCATGATCGTCACCCAAAAGACCAACCAGATGAACAAGGACCAGGCCGCCCCTAAGATGAACCTGTCCCTGCTCCTGCTGGGGCCCGGCATGTCGTTGTTTATCGGCTTCGGCATGCCCGCCGGAATGTGCGTGTACTGGATTGCCAACTCCCTGCTGATTATGGTGCAGGAGGTCATCTGCGGCGCCATCCTCCGCAAGGACTACGAGGCCGCCCAGAAGGAGATGGAAATCCAGGCCGCCAAGGCCAAGGAGGCAGAGAAGGAGCGCCGCCGCATCGCCGCCGAGAAGAAGGCCGCCGCCATCGCCGCGGGCAAGGACCCCAAGAAGGCCCACCAGAAGAAGGCCAAGGAGCCCGGCGTGGATCTCACCGCCAGCCGGGAGGGCCTGCGGGCCTACGCTCGGGGGAGGGCCTATGACCCCAACCGCTATCCCATTACCCCCTACTACGACCCCAACGGCCCGGCCAGTCCGGCGGAAGAGGAAGCCCAGAAGCTCACCGAGGAGGAAAAGGCCATTATATCTGAGTCCAACCCGGAATTGGCCGCCCGGGCGGAGGCCGCCGGGAAGAAGGACAAGGAAGCCGCGTCGCCGGATGACAGCGGGGATTATGAAGAGGCTTATGCCGAAGATGACGGGGAAAAGTGACCTGGTTTCCCTATGTATCGGATAAACGCACATTTTTTGCTGTCCTTTTGCCCCATGGCGGGGGACAGAAGAGGTCAAACTCTTGATTGAAGAATAAAAGGAGTGCAGTTTCGTGCTGAAATACATGGAATTCACCGCCAAGACCGAGGACGAGGCCATCGCCAAGGGGCTGGCCTATTTGGGCCTGGACCGGGACGACGTGTCCGTGGAGATCCTGGAGCGGGGCAAGACCGGCTTTCTGGGCATCGGCTCCGTGCCCGCCAAGGTGAAGCTCACCTACGAGGCCCCGGACGAGCAGCCCCCCATCCCCCAGCCGGAGCCCGCAGCCCAGCCCAGGCCCGCCCCCGCCCCCAGGCCGGAAAAGCCCAAGCCCTCCCGCCCGGAGCGCCCCGCCCCCAAAGCGGAGCCCAAACCCCAGCCCGCCCCCAGGGTGGACAGGCCCGCGCCCAAGGCCGATCCTGATCCCGCTCCCAAAGGGGAGGGGGCAGACAGCGATGTGTCCGCCGCCATCGTCAGCTTCCAGACCGGGCTGTTCCAGCACATGGGGGTGGAGGCTGTCCCCGTGGTCACCCGGGAGGGGGATACGTACCAGGTGGTGCTGGAGGGGGAGAATATGGGCGCCCTTATCGGCCACCGGGGGGAGACCCTGGACGCCATCCAGCAGCTCACCGGCTACGCGGTGAACAAGGGCCGCAGCCATCGGGTGCGCATCCACGTGGACGCCGAGGGCTACCGCGCCCGCCGGGAGGAATCCCTCAACCGCCTGGCCCGCAAAACGGCGGGCAAGGTGGTCAAATACCGCCGGAATATCACCCTGGAGGCCATGAACGCCTATGAGCGGCACGTGATCCACACCGCCCTCCAGGACTACCCCGGCGTATCTACCTTCTCCACCGGCACCGAGCCCAACCGCCGCACGGTGGTAGCCTACGATCCGGGGAAGAAATAACAAGGCAGGTCATCACAATAAATTGTTCCTACTCGCCAGCGTCCGCGAATATGGACTTTGGCGTGATAGCTCCGGATGGTTACTTCTATTTCTTAAATGTGGAAGGGGGCAGTATCAATCAATCAATAAGGGTAAGCCAGAGCGGGAGCTATGCGGTGGCGGTTAGGAATAATTCTTCTAATACGGTTTTTGTTGTTGGGTTTGTGAACTATTAGGGGGATAAATTGGATGAAGGGAAAAAAAAGTTTCTTGTTTGGGGGAATAATATGTGTAATTCTTGTTCTTGGCAGTGTTTTTATGATAAGGGAAACTGACAATGTAGAAGAGAAAGGCCATGAAATATTTCCAATTTGGCATGAAACAACTGAAAGAAATGAAAATGATGAAATTAAGATGTCCTTTGTTAGGCTAAGTGTGGGGGAAGAGCATGATGAAATAGCTTTAAGCATTGAAAATTGTGGTGTAGATCCGATATACTATGGAGAAAAGTACTATATTGAATATTTAGAAAATGATAAATGGTATACAGTCTATAAGCAAGAATCGGTACCATCAGTATCGTGTGAAATATTACCTCATAACAAAACAGTTTCGACATATAGTATCCAAAAAGGATTATTAAGTTTATCTGGAGTGTATCGGATATATGTGGAAGATCTCGGATATTGTGAAATTACTATTCAATAAAAAGTAAAGAGGAGCTATGCGGTGGCGGTTAGGAATAATTCTTCGCAAACGGTTAGTGTAGTAGGTTTTGTAAACTATTAAAAACAAATGTTTAGAAGGGAAATAAAAATGAAAAAGGCATTTACATTGATTTTGGTAGGAGTCATTAGTATACTGCTATGCGTACCGGCACTGGCTTCAGAATTGCCAGGAGACGGGAAGCCTCTGTCCCCAACGGCATTTGACGGAGCGGAATACGTACCCGCTGAAAAGGTGATGATCCAAGATAAGTCTCGTCAAATACTTTTGGGTTATTATACGATAAAAAATTATCTCAATCAGGGATGGATGGTAACTACAGATCAAAGTTTCGGAGCAAGTGACTTTCCGCCCAGTGGAACTTTCGAGGTTATTACAAACATGAGTACGGATGGGTTCCTTAAAACGGTGAAAGCAGGAATTTCGTATGTCAATTGGGCTGGCGAAGATGAATTTTTTGCTTATACAAAAGTAGATCTTGCAGGAGTAACGACTTTTACGACGACAAAAGCACCTGATCAAAACAAAAAATACTACGGCGGCGTTTTAAATGAAACTGGCGGTAAAATGTACGGGTCGTTTTCCATTTATGCGGTGTATAATGACTAAACAATGATGAAAATGAAAAAAGAAAAAATATGGTGGTGTCTAATTGCGAGTGTTTTTGCAGTAGTGATTGTAATTATTTTAGTGTTGCCCTCACTGCAAAAAGATAAAGAAGAGGCAAAAAAGATAACAACTCAATATTATAAAGCTATGGAAAAAGGCGATTACGATACAGCATTTGCCCTGTTGTATCGTGGTGAAGACACCATGTTTACTGATGAGTTTCTTATCAGGGGATCAAGGAACGAACCTCTATTATCCTTCGCAATACAGGATGTGCACAAACTTGCAGACGACATATACGAGGTTACATCAATAATAGAAATAGATGACGGAGAAGGGGCAGGTTCAACTACAAACTATGTAATCAAGTACGAATCGCAGTTTTTCTTTGTAATTCATTGGACTGACGTTCCAAAGGAAATTTTTAATTTCCAAGAAGTAAGGGGATACTAGTAAAGAGGTTTTTTCATAACTTCACGCTGTTCAAAGGGGCTTTTTCGCTGCGGTTCTGTGGACGTCAAATCAGCCAGCATACTTTTTTTGTTAGAAAAAATAGTTCCCTCGTTTGTTAATAAGTGTCGAGAAGACATGAAAGAGGCCCGGTGAGAAGCCACCGGGCCTCTTTCAATATTTACAAACGGGCCAAAATATCGTATGATAGGGCAAAAAGGATAGGAGTGGTCTGATGGAGATCAGCGTACTGCGGCTGGGGCAGATCGGCACCAACTGTTACATTTTCCGCCGGGAGGGCGGGTACAAATGCGGCGTGGTGGACCCGGGAGACCAGGGGGAGCAGGTAGCCCGGTGGCTGGTGGACAAGGGGCTGGAGGCGCAGGCCGTCCTGCTCACCCACGGCCACTTCGACCACATCCTGGGCATACCCGGCCTGCGGGAGGAGTGGCCGGACCTGCCCGTCTACTGCCACCCCGCCGACCTGGGCGGGAGGGATACCACAAGCCTGTTCGGCGAAACCTTTCCCACTGTGCGCTCCTTCGGGGATATCACCCCCTACCGGGAGGGGGACACGGTGGAGGTGGACGGGATCAGGCTGGAGGTGCTGGACACCCCCGGCCACACCCCCGGTTCGGTGACCCTGCGGGCGGAAAACGTGCTGTTCACCGGGGACACCCTGTTTGCCGGCTCCATGGGCCGCACCGACCTGCCCGGCGGCGACGAGGGGGAGCTGATGCGCTCCCTCAAGCGGCTGGGGGAGCTGGAGGGGGACTACCAGGTGCTCCCCGGCCACGAGGGGCGGTCCACCCTGGAGCGGGAGAGGAAGTCCAACTACTGCCTCCGGGCGGCCATGGGGCGCTGAGATGAAGATCTGGCTCACTTCGGACAACGTGTCCTGGGACACCCCGCGCTACCGCTACCCAGCGGAACAGATGCTGCTCACCCTGTTCCCCGGCGAGCGGCCCGAATACCCCGAGGCCCCCATCCCCAAGGCGCTGTACGCGGAGCACAACGCCGCCGTCCTCACCCTCCACCGGGGGGAAAAGCTCGCCAATATGAGCGCCCTGGTGCTGCGGGACGGCCGGTGGCGCAACGGCGTGGCCCGTTTCCCCTCGGACAAGCTGGACGAGCCGGAGGAGCAGGTCTACCACACCGTGTCCCACGCGCTGAAGCAGGCGTTTTACAAGGCGGGGACCGCCCTGCTGGGCCGCGGGCTGCCCTGGGGGTCCCTCACCGGGGTGCGGCCCGTCAAGCTGCCCACCCGGGCCATGCTGGCGGGCAAAAGCCCAAAGCAGGCGGAAAAGGAGCTGCGGGAGGCGTACCATGTCTCCGCCCCCAGGGCGGCGCTGGCGGTGGAGTGCGCCCAGGCGGCGCTGGACGTGAAGAAGGGACTGACGGGGGACGGGATGGCCCTGTATATCGGCATACCCTTCTGCCCCACCCGGTGCGCCTACTGCTCCTTCATCTCCGCCGACGTGAGGGGTTCGCTGGCCCTGGTGGAGCCCTATGTGGACGGGCTGTGCCGGGAGATCGAGCTGGCCGGGGGGCTGCTGCGGGAGCGGGGGGTGCACATCTCCTGCGCCTATATGGGGGGCGGCACCCCCACCACCCTGACGGCGGGGCAGCTCCACAAAATCCTGTCCGCTGTGGAAAACTTTCTCCCCATGGGGCGGTGCGCCGAGTTCACCGTGGAGGCGGGCAGGCCGGACACCATCACCGCGGACAAGCTGGAAACCCTGAAAAGCCACGGGATACGCCGCATCTCCATCAACCCCCAGACCATGGAGGACCAGGTGCTCCAAGCCATGGGGCGCTCCCACACCGCCGGGGAAATTGTGGAAGCCATGGCGCTGGCCGGGGAGCATTTCGGCGGGCTGGTCAATATGGACCTCATCGCGGGGCTGCCCGCCGACAGCCCGGCGGGCTTCGGGCGCACCCTGGAAAAGGTGCTGGCCATGGAACCGGCCAACATCACGGTGCACACCCTGGCGCTGAAAAAGGGCTCCCGCCTCACTGAGGAGGGCGGGGAGCTGTGCGGCCCGGAGGCGGTGGAGGAGATGCTGGAGGCGGCGTCGGCGCGCCTGCGGGGGGCGGGGTACGCCCCCTATTACCTCTACCGGCAGAAATACATGTCCGGCTCCTTTGAGAATGTGGGCTGGACAAGGCCGGGGGGCGTGTGCGCCTACAATATTGTGATGATGGAGGAGCTGCAAAGCGTACTGTCCCTGGGGGCCGGGGGGATTACCAAGCTGGTGGACCCGGAGAACCGGAAAATCCTCCGGCTGGGCAACCCGAAATACGCCAAGGAGTATCTGGAGGGCTGGGACAAGGTGGCTGCGGCCAAGCATGCCGCCGCCGGCTTTCAGGCGGAATTGGCGGCGCGGGGCAAATAAAATGCGAAAACCAAGGGAAAAACGCTTGACTTTATGAAATTGGATTGATATACTATTTGAGCCGCTTTGAATGGGTAGAAGCGCGGAGAAGTGGCCGGCGAGAGAGCTTGGACCGCAGCGTGACATCAAGTGGGGATTATCCCCCGCCCCCGACAGCGAGCCCGTAATAAAGGAAAGGAGTGCAGATATGCACGCGATCATCGAGACCGGCGGCAAGCAGTACAAGGTGGCCGAGGGCGACACCCTCTACATCGAAAAGCTGAACGTGGAAGCCGGCGAAACCGTCACCTTCGACAAGGTGCTGGCCGTCCTGGACGGCGACAAGGCCACCTTCGGCGCCCCCGTGGTGGACGGCGCGTCCGTCACCGCCAACGTGGTGAAGAACGGCAAGGGCAAAAAGGTGCTGGTGTTCAAGTACAAGCCCAAGAAGAATTACCGCCGCCGTCAGGGCCACCGCCAGCCCTACACCAAGGTGGAGATCACCAAGGTCAACGCCTGAGGGAGCCGGGCATGACCACCGTAACCTTCCACAGCGCGGATAACCGCATCGACGGCTTCGTGGTGGAGGGGCACAGCGGGTACGCAGAGGCGGGCACGGACATTGTGTGCGCCGCCGTCTCCGCCGCCGTGGGGCTCGCCGAGTGCACCATCAACGAGGTGCTGGGCCTGGGCGCCCCGGTGAAGGCCAGTGAAAAAAACGCCCGCATTTCCCTCAAACTCCCCGCCAAGCTGGACGGGGCCAACGAGCACACCTGCCAGAACCTGCTGGCGGGCCTGCTGGTCTACCTCCAGGCCATGGGGGAGGAATATCCCGAAAATCTCGCCGTCTATTTTGATGACGGCGACGAAAAGGACTGACATCCTTAACCTTTGACAGAAAGGACGGAAACGACTATGCTGAAGCTCAACATCCAGTTCTTCGCCCACAAAAAGGGCGGCGGCTCCACCAAGAACGGCCGCGACTCCCAGGCCAAGCGCCTGGGCGTGAAGCGCGGCGACGGCCAGTTCGTGCTGGCCGGCAATATCCTGGTGCGCCAGCGGGGCACCCATATCCACCCCGGCGTCAACGTGGGCAAGGGCAGCGACGACACCCTGTTTGCCCTCAAGGACGGCAAGGTGAAGTTCGAGCGCCTGGGCAAGGACCGCAAGCAGGTTTCTATCGTGGAGATCGCCCAGTAAGTAACCGACACGAAAGGCCGCAGACGGGGGACCGTTTGCGGCCTTTTTAACAGAAAGGGGCCGTAAATATGAGAAGAAACCTGCTGCAATCCCAGGGAGTTGTTTTTATCCTGTTCGGAATCCTCCTTGCGCTGGTCGGAATGTCGGCGGACGGCCTGGTGACGCTGATTCTGGACATTTTGGCACTCATCGCGGGCGTGTTCGGGGTGGCCCTCAGCCTCTCCAGGGATAAGGGCGCCGAATAGGGGCAGGAGGACGCAGCATGGACGCTTTTTTCGAGGCCCTGACCGCCGGGGAGAGCAGAATCCCCCCGGAGTTCGACTGGTTCGCCCCCCTGCTGGGGGATTGGGATTTCACCTACACCGACGGCCTAAATGGCGGACGCACCGTCCAGGGGGAGTGGCTGTTCCGCCGGGCCCTCAACGGGGCGGGTATCCAGGATCTGTTCATCTGCCCTTCCCGGGCCACCATGGGGGCCAACCCCCAGCCCGACGGGGAATATGGCGCGGCTGTCCGTATGTTCAACGCGAAAACGGGCTGTTATGATATGGCCTACTGCTGTGAGGGCCATGTCCGCCTGCTCACCTTTGTGAAAGAAGGGGTGCGGCTGGTGGGCACCCCCGCCGACAACCCCAACGGGAAATGGGTATTCTCTGAAATAGGGGCGGATACCTTCCACTGGCAGAACTGCACCGTGCTGGAGGACGGCACGTGGCGGGTGAACAGCGACGTGTATGCCCGCCGCCGCGGGTAGGACGGATGGATTTTCCTTTCAGCAGCCGCTTTGACCAACTGGGCGGCGGGGACTTTATTCTGCGCGTCCGGGAAAAAGCGGATGGCGGCGGGCCGCTGCTCCCCTTCTACTATTACGACATCCTGGTAGGCGGCGTCCCTGTTGGAAAAATCAGTATCCGCATCGGGGACAATTTCCACGCATACTATAACGGCCACATCGGCTATGAGGTGGACCCGGAATTTCAGGGGCACGGCTATGCCCGCCGGGCCTGCGGGCTGGTGTTGGATGTGGCCCGGTTCCACAGGATGGGCCGGATCTATCTCACCTGCGCGGAGGACAACTCCCCCTCCTGCCGCACCATTGAAAAGCTGGGCGGGCGGCTTTTGGAAATCTGCGAGGTACCCAGGGAATACTTTGCCTGGTACGAGGGCATCCCCCGGCACCGTATCTATCAACTGGACTTGTAAAGGAGGGCCCTATGGCCAATCAATTCATCGACACCGCCCGGATCACCGTCCGGGCGGGCAGCGGCGGCGGCGGCGCGGTGGCCTTCCACCGGGAGAAGTACGTGGCCGCCGGCGGCCCCGATGGCGGGGACGGCGGGCGCGGCGGCGACATCATCCTGCGGGTGGACCCCCACATGTCCACCCTGATGGACTTTCGCTACAAACGCAAATACACCGCCGAGAACGGGAAGGACGGCCAGGGCAAGCGGTGCTCCGGCAAGGACGGGGCCGACCTGGTGATCCGCGTCCCCAGGGGCACGGTGGTGCGCGACCTGGAGACAAAGGAGATCATCTGCGACATGTCCGGCCAGGAGGACTTTGTGCTGGCAAGGGGGGGCAACGGCGGCTGGGGAAACCAGCACTTCGCCACCCCCACCCGCCAGTGCCCCCGGTTCGCCAAGGCGGGGCTGCCCGGGCAGGTCCGGGAGGTGCTCCTGGAGCTGAAGCTGCTGGCGGACGTGGGGCTGGTGGGCTTCCCCAATGTGGGCAAGTCCACCCTGCTCAGCGTGGTCACCCGGGCCCAGCCTAAAATCGCCAACTACCATTTCACCACCCTCTCCCCCAACCTGGGCGTGGTGGCGGTGGACGAGGGCTCGTCCTTCGTACTGGCCGACATCCCCGGTATCATCGAGGGGGCGGCGGACGGCGCGGGGCTGGGGCACGACTTCTTGCGCCATGTGGATCGCTGCCGCCTGCTCATCCACGTGGTGGACGTGTCCGGCAGCGAGGGGCGGGATCCGATGGCCGACTTCGACGCCATCTGTGAGGAGCTCCAGCGCTGGTCGCCCGAGCTGGCGTCGCGGCGGATGATCGTGGCGGCTAATAAGGTGGACATTATGGAGGACCAGTCGCTGCTTGAAAAGCTGCGCCGGCATGTGGAGGCCAAGGGCTGCCCCCTGTTTGAGCTGTCCGCCGCCACCCACCAGGGCGCGAGGGAGCTGATGTACGCCGCCGCCCGGGAGCTGTCCGGCCTCCCCCCCGTCATCGTCTACGAGCCCACCTACGTGGAGCGGCCCCCCGAGGTGGACACCTCGGAGTCCCTGGATATCCAGCGGGACGAGGACGGCGCCTGGCTGGTGGACGGGCCCTGGCTGCGCCAGCTCATGGCCAACGTGAACTTTGGCGACTACGAGAGCCGAAACTGGTTCGAGCGCAAGCTGCGGGATGCGGGGGTGTACCGGCAGCTGGAGGAGCTGGGCATTGAGGACGGTGACGTGGTGTGCCTGTATAATTTGGAATTTGAGTACCAGCGCTGAGCCGTCGTGAGCAGCGCGGCAAAAGAAGGACCTGTCCATTCGGACAGGTCCTTCTTTATCCTTTTGGTGTGCTGATGGGATATGCCCAGCCTAAAATTTGATTTTTTTCCATGTCAAACCAGTTTCCATCCGCCAGTTGGTGGGAATAGGTTCCATTCTCATAGGAAAATATGTCAAAGGCAATCTCGTCCATGACGGGATCGTAAAATTTTAAGAGGACATAGCGGGCGTTCTGCGGCGGCGTATCTGGGGAGCGCCAGGGGATAATGGTGATTTCGTCCATGCTCTTTATCCCTAAAATATCCATCAGCTCCTGTTCCCGGTTTGCGTCGTATAAGAGCTGTTCCGTGCCGCCCCATATCCGCATGGCAATCCTCACCTCACAACTAGGATATACCATTTTGTGAATTCTGTCAATATAACAAATTGTTTTATCTATACTTTTTGGTACATCCTGGCTTTAAGGAAAGGAGCGTCCAAAATGTATAGACGGATTCGGGATATGAGGGAGGACAAAGATTTGTTGCAAAAAGACCTTGCGGAATATTTGCAATGCGGTCAAGTATGCTATTCCTATTATGAAACAGGCAAACGGGACATCCCCACAGATGTTTTGATCAAACTGGCCGACTATTATGGGACAAGCGTCGATTACCTTTTGGGCCGCACAGACGTAAAGACGCCTTACCCTGCCGCCCGTGTCATTGGTCGTTGAGCCGCGCCTCCAGCTTGGAGTACACGATATTCTGGCTGGAGTACAGCGAGTAGCGCCCGCTGACCAGGAAGCTCACGGAACTGGCCAGGGCGAAAAACAGCAGCCCCTCCCCGCCGAACAGCTCGATGGACAGGAAGATGGAAGCCAGCGGGCAGTTGACCACCCCGCAGAACAGGGCGATCATGGAGACGGCGGCCCCGAAGGCCGGGTCTAAGCCGAACAGCGGCGCTGCGGCGCAGCCCAGGGTGGAGCCGATAAACAGTGTGGGCACGATCTCCCCGCCCCGGAAGCCCGCCCCCAGGGTGAGGGCGGTGAACAGGATTTTCCACGCGAAGGCCCAGGGGACGTGGACGCGCCCCTCCACCGCCAGCTCGATGATATGGCCCCCCGCGCCGTTGTAGTCGCCGCTGCCCTCTATGAGGGTGAGGGCGATGACCAGCGCCGCCCCGGCCAGCGCCCGGGCGTACTGGTTGGGGATGTGCTTTTTGTACAGGCGCGCCGTCCGGTGCATGAGGACGCAGAAGGCGATGGACACCAGCGCCGCCAGGATGGACAGGCCGCCGCATTGCAGCAGGGGCACAGGCCCCAGCTCCGGCAGGCCCCCCAGGTGATAGGCTTCCGCGGGCAGGCCAAGCAGCCGGGGGATGGAATTTGCAACCAGGGAGGAGAGCAGGCAGGGGAACAGGGCGGCGTAGCGGAAATGGCCCACGTTCACCACCTCCAGGGCAAAGACGGTGGCGGTGAGGGGGGTGCCGAACAGGGCGGAGAACAGCCCCGCCATGCCGCATTGGATGATGGTGTTCAGGTTCCGGTCCCCCAGCCGGAGCAGCCGCCCGAGGCCGGCGGAGATGCTGCCGCCGATTTGCAGCGCGGCCCCCTCCCGCCCGGCGCTGCCGCCGGTGAGGTGGGTGAGCACCGAGCCCAGGAAAATCAGCGGGGCCAGCCGCACCGGGGGGCGTTCCCCGCCCCGGACGCTGGCAATGATCTGGTTTGTACCGCTGTCGTTTTCCATCCCGGCGGCGCGGTAGCTGAACACGATGGCCAGCCCCGCCAGGGGCATCAAAAACAGCAGCCAGGGGTGGGCGGCGCGCAGGGCCGCCGCCTTGGCCACACACCAGGTAAACGCCGCCCCCGCCCCGCCGCAGGCCAGCCCGGTCAGCCCGGCCAGCGCCAGCCACTGCCCCAGGGCCCGGAGGGTGGGCAGGACGGCGGCCAGCCGCGCCCTGAGCCTGTCTATCATGGAGACTACCTCCCTTAAAAGATTCTTAATCATTATACCAGCGCTGTCAAGAGGCGAAAACCCTTGCGGGGAAAGGCCGGAGGTGCTATAATTCAAACTGCGTCCCGGTTTCCGGGACGCAGAACGACATGTAAGGAGAGAGTTATCATGAAAAAATGCCTGGTTTCCCTGTTTGCCCTAGTGCTGCTGCTGAGCGCGGGGTGCGGCGAGAAGGTCAACGACCATGTGACCGGCTACAACGTGGATGTGCCCGACAGCTTCGAGGAGACGGAGATGGAGGGCGTAAAAGAGTGCTGGTTTAACGCCGAGGACGGCTCCAACATCAACACCACCGTCACCGAGAAGGAAAAAGGGGCCGACGCGGCCTTCAAGATCCTCACCGCCGACCTGACCCGGGAGACATTGGCAGAGATGTTCGAGAGCACCTTTGGCGTGGAGCCCACCATCACCGACCGCTTCTTCAGCAAGGACAACGTGTGCGGCCTGCCCGCCTACCAGTACTGCTATGACGTGGAGCTGGACGGGGTGACCATGACCCAGCTGATCGTGGCCGTCAATGCCGACAAGCTCTACACCTTTACTTACACCGACATGACCGGCGACTGGATCGACGAATTCCAGGAGAGCGCGAAAAACATTGAGCTGATTATCGAGTAAGGGCCGAAATCCAGGGAAAAACTGGAGAAAGCATCTAAAACCGGGCGGTTTCCAGGGGGAACCGCCCGGTTTGTCAGATAAGAATTAAAATTTGTGAAAAAGTTTGAAAGATTTTTCACAATACCCCTTCCCTTTGGAACCCGGATAGAGTATAATAAGACCGCGCAGACCCATCACCACCATAATTATATTAAGGAGTGATACCAATGAGCATCAAAGTAGGTATTAACGGTTTTGGCCGCATCGGCCGCATGGTTTTCCGCGCCAGCGTGAACCATCCCGAGATCGAGATCGTGGGCATCAACGACCTGTGCCCCGCCGACTACCTGGCCTATATGCTGAAGTACGACACCATGCACGGCCAGTTCGACGGCGAGGTCTCCGCCACTGAGAACGCCATCGTTGTCAACGGCAAGTCCATCCCCATCTTCGCCGAGCGCGACCCCAAGAACATCCCCTGGGGCAAGCTGGAGGCTGAGTATGTGGTGGAGTCCACCGGCCTGTTCCTGACCCAGGAGAAGGCCCAGGCCCACATCGACGCCGGCGCCAAGAAGGTCGTCATGTCCGCCCCCTCCAAGGACAGCACCCCCA
>CATABD010000037.1 GCA_949494735.1 uncultured Oscillospiraceae bacterium | reverse complement strand
GGGGGAGGCCATCGGCCAGCAGAACGTGCGCTATATCATCGAGCTGGTCCGCTCCGGCAACGAGGGCAAGATCGCCCAGCTGGCGGGGAACGTGGTGTGCGTCACCGCCAAGGGCAAGCCCATCAAGGCCAAGACCATCGGCCAGCAGAAGTACGTGGACGCCATCAAAAACAGCACCGTCACCATCGGCGTGGGCCCCGCCGGCACGGGCAAGACCTATCTGGCGGTGGCCGCAGCGGTGGCCGCCTTCCGGGAGAAGCAGATCAACCGCATCATTTTGACCCGCCCCGCCGTGGAGGCGGGGGAGCGGCTGGGCTTTCTGCCCGGCGATTTGCAGTCCAAGGTAGACCCTTATCTGCGTCCCCTGTACGACGCGCTGTTCGACATGCTGGGGGCGGAGACCTACCAGAAGTACCTGGAGCGGGGAAATATCGAGGTGGCCCCCCTGGCCTATATGCGCGGGCGGACGCTGGACGACTCGTTCATCATTCTGGACGAGGCCCAGAACACCAGCCGGGAGCAGATGAAGATGTTCCTCACCCGGCTGGGGTTCGGGTCAAAAATTGTCATCACCGGCGACGCCACCCAGATTGACCTGCCGGCGGACAAGGTGTCCGGCCTGAAGGAGGCCATGCGGGTGCTCAAAGGGGTGGAGGACATCTCCATCTGCCAGCTCACCGGGGCGGACGTGGTGCGCCACGTCATCGTCCAGCGCATCATCAAGGCTTACGAGGACGACGAGAAGCGCCGGGCCATCAGGCGGGACAAGCGTTGAGGGGGGCGGGTAAGATGCCTAAGCATGAAATCATGACCTCTGCCGACATCCCGGGAGTGGATGACGGCCTGCGCAGCTTTTTGCGCAAGGTGATCCGCGCCGCCCTGGATGCGGAGGGAGTGGAGACGTCCTGTGAGGTCGATGTGCTGGTCACCAATGACGCGGGCATCCGCCAAATCAACCTGGATATGCGGGGGGTGGACGCACCCACCGACGTGCTGTCCTTCCCCATGTTCGATTTAACGCCGGGGGACAAGCCGCCGGAGGAGGACGCCGACCCGGCCACGGGTCTGGTCCCCTTGGGGGATATGTGCATCTCCCTGGAGCGGGCAAAGGCCCAGGCCAAGGAATACGGCCATTCCAACCGCCGGGAGCTGGCCTATCTGGCTGTCCACTCCGTCCTCCACCTGCTGGGCTACGACCATTTGGACGAGGGGCCGGAGAAGGCCCGGATGCGGGGGCGGGAGGAGACCATCATGGCCGAATTGGGGCTGGAGAGAAAGGAAACTACATGAGAATACGTTGTTTTTTATTGTCGGCGGCCCTGGCGCTGCTGCTGGCCGGGTGTCAGGCGGAGGAGCCGGTGGAAACCGTGTCCGCGCCGCCCGAGCCGTCCCAGGGGCAGAGCGCCCTGTCGGAGCCGTCCCCCGCGCCCAGCGGGCCGATGAGCGCCCCGCCGGAGGAGCTCACCCCCGAGGAGCTGCTGGCGGAGCAGCCCATCGACGGGACCCATGACGCGTTCCTGGTGGACACCGGGGGGAAGCTGGGGACGCTGCTGGTGACGGCGGAGAAGGGGGAGCGGGGGCCGAACCCAAACCCGGAATGGGAGTCGTGGGAGTACCCGGTGTACCTTTCCGTCTGGAATCCCGCGGGTATGAGCCAGCCGATTCAGAAGCTGGAGGGAACGGCTTGGGATGTGGATTGGAACGCGTATGACCGGCATGAGGAGCTGGACGCCAACTTTGACGGATACATGGATTTCAGCTGGTTATGCAGCAGGGGAAACGGAGCCAGCTCCTGGTATCTCTGGGTGTGGGACGAGGGGGCCGGGCAGTTTGTGGAGGTTCCGGAATACCGGGAGATCTCCTTGCCCCGCTGCAACCCGGAGACGGAGGTCATTGACGGCTGGGCCCGGAACAGCGGGGCCGGGGACGGCGTGACCACCTTCCACCGCTGGGAGGACGGCAGGCTGGTGTGCGTGCGGCGGATCGAGACGTGGTGGGAGGTGGATGAGGAGGTCCGCACAGAGGAGGAGACCACGGTGCACCCCATGCACCTCAAAGTGGAGGACCGGGTCGGCGGGGAGCTGACCCAGGTGTATTACCAGTATTTTTCGCCGGGCGAGAGCTTCTCTCCGGAGCAGGAGAAATGGGAAAACCTGGACTACCACGGCGGGGAATAAAAACGCTCAAGAAAGTTGAGGATCACCTATGAACATCAAAAAATCAGGCATCATCACCATCTGCGGCCGGCCCAATGTGGGCAAGTCCACCCTGGCCAACACCCTGGCGGGGGAGAAGGTGGCCATCGTCTCCCCAAAGCCCCAGACCACCCGCAACCGCATCTGCGCCGTCCTTAACCGGGGGGAGAGCCAGTTTGTGTTTGTGGACACCCCCGGCCTCCACAAGGCCCGCACCCGCCTGGGAGACTATATGGTGAAGGTGGTTCGCCAGTCGGTGGCCGACGTAGACGGGGTGATGCTGCTGGTGGAGCCGGTGGACCATATCGGCGGGCCGGAGGAGGAGCTCATCGGCCGCATCAAGGCCTTGGGGGCCCCCGCCGCCCTGGTCATCAACAAGATCGACACGGTGGAGAAGGAAAAGCTGCTCTCCGTGATGGCGGTATACGGCGCGGCCCATGACTGGGACGCGGTTGTGCCCATCTCGGCGAAAACCGGGGAGGGCGTGGACGAGCTGCTGGAGGTCTTAGGCGGCTGGCTGCCCGAGGGGCCCCAGCTCTTCCCCGACGGGGCGGTCACCGACCAGCCCGAGCGGCAGATCATGGCGGAGATCGTCCGAGAGAAGCTGCTGCGGGAGCTGGACAAGGAGATCCCCCACGGCACGGCGGTGGAGGTGACGAAATTTTCCCAGCGGGACAACGACATCATCGACTGCCATGTGACCATATACTGTGAAAAGGCCTCCCACAAGGGCATTATCATCGGCAAGGGCGGTGGGATGCTGAAAAAAATCAGCACCCAGGCCCGCCAGGACATGGAGGCCTTCATGGGCGCCAAGGTGTATCTGGATACCTGGGTGAAGGTGAAGGAGAACTGGAGGGATAACCCCGCCGCCATCCAGAACTTTGGGTACACGGAGGATTGAAGACATGGTGGACATTGAAAACTGGATGGGGGAGCTGGCCGAAAAATTGACGGGCCGGTTCGGCCCCCGGCTGCTGTTCCTGGGCCTTCAGGGCAGCTATGGCAGGGGGGAGGCCGGCGAGGACAGCGACATCGATGTGGCGGCGGTGCTGGACCGGGTGGAGCTGGCCGACCTGGACGCCTACCGGGCCGTTGTCCGGCAAATGCCCGAGGGAGAGAAGGCCTGCGGCTTCCTTTGCGGGGCGCGGGAGCTGAAAAGCTGGCCCAAATACGACCTGTGCCAGCTGGCGCGGGACGTGCGGGCGTACCGGGGCGAATTGGGGCCCCTGCTGCCGCCCATGGGCCGGAAGGACTTGGCGGACGCCGCCGCCATCGGCGCGTCCGGCATTTACCACGCCGCCGTGCACACCTACCTGTACGCGCCCAAGGAGGAATGGCCCGGCTTTTTAGAGGGGACCCACAAGGGGGCGTTTTTCACCCTGCGGGCCCTCCACGAGCTGCGCACCGGGGAAAATGTGCGCGCCAAACGGGAGCTGCTGCCCCGGCTTGCCGGGGATGAGCGGGAAATTTTGGCATACAGCCTGTTTCATCCCAAAGAAGAGCCGGAGGCCGCCTTTGCCCGGCTGCTGCGCTGGTCTGCCGCCGCCATGGCGGAGGGCTGAGGGGCGGCACACAAAATTTCCCTGACATATCCGCCCCGTTTCTGCCCATGCTAACCGGGCAAAGGAGGGGCGGCGGATGATGCGCGAACAATACTGGGGCCTGTTTTGGACCACGGGGATGCCGGAGGCGTGGCTGATGAGCCGGAGTGGCGAGAAGGCCGACGCGGGGCTGAGGATCGAGGGCCCGTGGGGGCTGTCCGGCCCGCCCGCCGGCGTGGAGCCCAGCCCGTCCGATGGGGCGGGCTGGCCCCGGCTGCCCATTTGAATCCACTGCCCCGGCATATGCCGGGGCGGTACATAGGAGGCGCGTGATGCACCTGACCACCAACGCCCTCGTGCTGCGCGAGGTGAATTACAAGGAATCGGACAAAATCCTGACCCTGCTGACGGAACGGGAGGGCAAGCTTACCGTGTCCGCCCGGGGGTGCCGGAAAAAGGACAGCCCCATCTCCGCGGCCTGCCAGCTGCTGGCCTGGGGGGAATTTACGCTGTACGAATTCCGGGAGATGTGGTCGGTGAAGGAGACGGCCTCGGAGCGGCTGTTCAACGGGGTGCGGGCCGACCTGGACAAGCTGGCCCTGGCCAGCTACCTGGCCGAGGTCACCGAGGCGCTGGCTGAGGAGGGCCAGCCCGACCCCGCCCTGCTGGCGGTGGCCCTCAACTGCCTCCACGCCCTGGACAAGCTGAACCATCCCCTGGCCCAGGTAAAAACTGCGTTTGAATGGCGCTCCATGGCCCTGGCGGGGTACGAGCCCCAGATCGGGCGGTGCGGCGTGTGCTCACGGGAGCAGCCCAGGGAGCCCCACATCCACCTGGGGGAGGGGACGCTCCACTGCGCTTCCTGCCGGGCCGGGCTGGGGGAGGGGGTGTCCATGCCGCTGACCACGGCGGCGCTGGCCGCCCTGCGGCATATTGTCTGGGGGCCCCGGAAGCGGCTGCTGGCCTTCCGCCTGGACGGGGAGGGGCTGCAAAAGCTGTCCGACGCGTCGGAGGCCTATCTGATGACCCGGCTGGAGCGGGGGTTCCGGACGCTGGACTTCTACAAACGGATTACATACAAACCAACTGCTGTAAATTGAGGAAAGTAATTATGACGCCATTATTTGAAAAATCCATTGAGACCCTGGAGCTGCCCCGGGTGCTGGCCCTGCTGGCGGATGAGGCGGCCACCGAGGAGGGCCGGGAGCGGTGCCTGGCCCTGCGGCCGGTGAGCGTCCCGGGCGACGTGAACCGCCTGCAAAAGCAGACGTCCGCCGCCTTTGAATTGCTGGTGAAGCACGGTACGCCGTCCCTGTCGGGCATACGTCCCGTGGCCGCCGCCCTGCAAAGGGCGGACCGGGGGGGCGCGCTGAACACCCGGGAGCTGCTGAACATCGCCCAGGTGCTGCGCTGCGCCCGGAATGTCCGGGAATACGGCGGCGGGGGCGAGGGGAAAACGGTGCTGGACGGCTATTTCGACAGCCTCACCGCCAACCGTTTTCTGGAGGACAAGATCACTGGCTCCATCCTCAGCGAGGACGAGATCGCCGACGCAGCCTCCCCGGAGCTGGCCGACATCCGGCGGCACATCCGGGCGGCGGCGGGCAAGGTGCGGGATGTGCTCAACCGGCTCATCTCGTCCAACCAGTCCAAGTATTTGCAGGACGCCATCATCACCATGCGGGGGGGCCGCTACGTGGTGCCCGTGAAGAGCGAGCACAAGAACGACATACCCGGCCTGGTTCACGACGTGTCCGGCTCCGGCGGCACCTTCTTCATCGAGCCCATGGGGGTGGTAAACGCCAACAACGAGCTGCGGGAGCTCCAGGCCAAGGAGCAGAAGGAGATCGAGCGGATCCTGGCCGAGCTGTCCGCCGACTGCGCCGGGCATCTGACGGACATTGAGGACGACTACCAGACTCTGGTGTCCCTGGACTGCATTTTCGCCCGGGCCAAGCTGTCCTCCGCCATGGGGGCCATGGAACCGGTGCTGGGCAGCCGCATTGAGCTGAAACGGGCGCGCCACCCCCTGCTGGACCCCAAGACCGCCGTGCGCAACGACCTGGCCCTGGGCGGAACGTTCGATACCCTGGTCATCACCGGCCCCAACACCGGCGGCAAGACCGTCACCCTGAAAACCCTGGGCCTGCTCACCCTGATGACCCAGTGTGGGCTGCACATCCCGGCGGCGGACGGCTCCACGGTGAAGGTGTGCTCCGCCGTGCTGGCGGACATCGGCGACGAGCAGTCCATCGACCAGTCCCTGTCCACCTTCTCCTCCCACATGACCAACATCGTGGCCATTCTGGAGCAGGCGGACGACGAGACGCTGATCCTCTTCGACGAGCTGGGGGCGGGCACCGACCCGGTGGAGGGCGCGGCCCTGGCCGCCGCCGTCATCGAGTCCGCCAGGGCCATGGGCGCCCACGTGGCCGCCACCACCCACTACGCCGAGCTGAAGGTGTACGCCATGACCACCAGCGGGGTGGAGAACGCCTCCTGCGAGTTCGACGTGGAGACGCTGGCCCCCACCTACCGGGTGCTCATCGGCATCCCCGGCAAGTCAAACGCCTTTGCCATCTCCCGGAGATTGGGCCTGCCCGGCTATATCATCCAGAAGGCGGCGGACCGCATCGACGCGGAGAACGTGCGCTTCGAGGACGTGCTCAGCCAGCTGGACCTACAGCGCCAGGCCATGGAAAAGGAAAAGGAGAAGGCGGCCCAGCTGCGCCGGGAGATGGAAGAGGACCGGGCCCAGGCGGAGGAATACCGCGCCCGGATTGAGGAGGAGCGCCGGCGCGCCACAGAAAAGGCCCAGGCGGAGGCCCGCTCCATCATCGAACAGGCCAGGGAGGCCGCCGACCAGACCTTCAAGGAGCTCAACGAGATGCGCCGCCGCCAGGAACAGGCCAAGGACTGGGTGGACGACAACGAGCGGCGTTCCGAGCTGCGCCGGAAGCTCAACGAGGCGGACGCCGCCCTGGGGGGCCGCAAGGAGGACCTGCCGCCCCCGCCGCCCACCCGGGACGCGGTGGCGGGCGATATTGTGGAGCTGGTGAAGATGGGAACCCAGGCGGAGGTGGTGGGGGTGAACAAGGACGGCACCCTCCAGCTCCAGGCGGGCATCTTGAAGCTGAAGGCCAGGCAGGGCGAGGTTCGGGTGCTGGAGGACGCCACCGCCCGGAAAAAGCAGAGCGCCAGGGACAGGCAGCGTTCCGCCTCGGTGGGCCGCCCCTTCCGGGCCTCCGCCGCCAAGGCGGAGCTGGACCTGCGGGGTATGATGGTGGACGAGGCCCTGGGTGCGGTGGATCTGTTTCTGGACAACGCACTGATGGGCAAGCTGGAGACGGTGACCATCATCCACGGCAAGGGCACCGGCGCGCTGCGCAAAGCGGTGCGGGAGCATTTGAAAAAGAGCCGCTACGTGAAGGAGTACCGCCCCGGCGTCTATGGAGAAGGGGAGGACGGGGTGACGGTGGCCACTTTGAAATAGGGACGGTGTCCGCCCCTGGCGGACGCTCAAAAGTAGTGAAATTATGGGGGGTTTTCACGAAAGAGCCTGTGAGAATTTGGTGAAAATGCTCTTGACGTTTGGGGGCTAAATTTGGTATTCTTATGGGGTAAAAAATTCGGGAGAGCAATCAGGTCGCGGTACGCTGGACCGAAACAACTTGATGGAGGGAACCGCTCATGTATATGAAAGAGACAACCGTCAACAATCAGGTCGGCCTGCACGCCCGCCCGGCGACGTTTTTTATCCAGAAGGCCAATGAGTTCAAAAGTTCCATCTGGGTGGAAAAGGATGACCGCCGGGTCAATGCCAAGAGCCTGCTGGGCGTTCTGTCTTTGGGCATCGTGAAGGGGACGGCCATCAACCTCATCGCGGATGGTCCCGACGAGGAGGCCGCCATTAACGCGCTGGTGGAGCTCATCAACTCCGAGTTCGCCGAGTGATTCTATGTTGACCACGAAAAAGCGCCGCAGATGCGGCGCTTTTTTTGCTAGAAGCGCGACGAAAGGCGCATAGGGGCGGATGGAACGGAGCGAGGAGAAAAGCCCAAGACCCACGAAGTGGGACTGGGTTTTCTCCGAGCCGGAGCGAAGCCGCCCCGTAATGCGCCCAATCGGAGCGTGACAAAGAAGCGCGACGAAAGGCGCATAGGGAGGTGGCCCCATTGACATTCGATGAGCTACGGGACAAGGCCCACGCCCTGCCCCTGAAGCCCGGCGTGTATATCATGCAGAACGCGGCCAGCGAGGTCATCTACGTGGGCAAGGCCAAGGCGCTGAAAAACCGGGTGAGCCAGTATTTCCAGGACCAGTCCCGCCACAATGAAAAGACCCGGGCTATGGTGGGCCAGATCGACCACTTCGATGTCATCGTGGTGCAGTCGGAGTTTGAGGCCCTGGTGCTGGAGTGCGCCCTCATTAAGCGCCACCAGCCCCGGTATAACATTCTGCTCAAGGACAGCAAGGGCTTCCCCTATATCCGCCTGTCCCCGGGGGACTACCCCCGGTTTTCCCTGGCCGCCAGGGCGGAGGACGACGGGGCGCGCTATTTTGGGCCCTATGGCTCCCGCTTTGCCAGCCAGGGCATCATCGACGCCCTGCGCCAGGCGCTGCGCCTGCCCGCCTGCCGCCGGAAATTCCCCCGGGATATTGGGAAGGAGCGGCCGTGCCTCAACTTCCACATGGGCGTGTGCGACGGGTACTGCCGGACGGAGATGGACCAGAGCCAGTACAGGCGATCCATCGACCAGGCGGTGCGGCTGCTGGAGGGCAGGCTGGACGAGGTGGTGGACGAGCTGTCCGCCGAGATGGAACTGGCGGCGGAGGAGCTGCGCTTTGAAAAGGCAGCCCAGCTCCGGGACCGCATCCGCTCCATCCAGCTGCTGTCCACCCGGCAGAAGGCGGTGGCCGGGTCTCTGGCGGACACCGATGTGGTGGGCTACCACCGGGGGGAGGCCAAGAGCTGCTTTGTGGTGCTCCATTACATCGGCGGCGAGCTGGCGGCCAAGGATTGGGAGCTGCTGGGCATCCCCATGGAGGACGAGCAGACCACCGTGTCCACCCTGGCGGCCCAGTACTACGGCGGGCGGGGGCAGCTCCCCCGGCAGATTCTGCTGCCCTGCGACATCGACGAGCAGGTGGAGCTGGCCCGGATGCTCACCGAGGCTGTGGGCCGCAAGGTGGAGGTGCTCACCCCCCAGCGGGGTGCCAAGATGGAGCTGGTGCGCCTGGCCAACGAGAACGCCGCGGAGGAGGTGCTCCGGGCCACCACGGCGGAGGAGCGCCGCTCCAAGCTGACGGAGGCCCTGGGGGCGCTGCTGGGGATGGAGGGGCTGCCCCACCGCATCGAGGCCTTCGATATCTCCAACACGGGCAGCTCTGACATTGTGGCGTCCATGACGGTGCATATCGACGGCAGGCCGCTGAAGCGGGATTACCGCCATTTCAAGCTGAAGGATATGCCCCACGCCGACGACTACGCCTCCATGGAGCAGGTGGTGGAGCGGCGCTTCCGGCGGTATCTGGACGGGGACGAGAAGTTTGCGGACCGGCCCGACCTGCTGCTCATCGACGGCGGCGCGGGACAGGTGAAGGCGGCCCAGGAGGCGCTGGCCCGCCTGGGGGTGGGCGGTATCCCGGTATACGGCATGGTGAAGGACAACCGGCACCGCACCCGGGCCCTCCAGGCCGGGGACGGGCGGGAGATCGGCATCCAGGCCAACCAGGCGCTGTTTTCCATGGTGGGCCGCATCCAGGAGGAGACCCACCGCTTCGCCATCGAGTTCCACCGCCAGCAGCAGGCGGGGCATTTGAAGGGCTCGGCACTGGATAATATCCCCGGGGTGGGCCCGGCCCGGAAGGCGCAGCTGCTAAAGGCGTTCAAGAGCGTGAAGGCTGTCAAGGCCGCGAGCCTGGAGGAATTGGCCGCGGTGGTGCCCCAAAACACCGCCCAGGCGGTGTACGCCCACTTCCACCCCGCAGAAAATCAGCAGCGAAAGGACGAGACGCTATGAGAGTGATCGCGGGAACCGCCCGGAGCCGCCGGCTGGAGGCGCTGCCCGGCCTGGACACCCGGCCCACCACAGACCGGGTGAAGGAGAGCATTTTCAACGTGATCCAGTTTGACATCGAGGGGCGGCGGGTGTTGGACCTGTTTGCCGGGACGGGACAGCTGGGCGTTGAGGCGCTCAGCCGTGGGGCGGCCTTCTGCGACTTTGTGGACAGCGCCCCCGCTGCGCTGGAGGTGGCGCGGAAAAACGTCAAGGCCTGCGGTTTTGAGGGCCGCGCCGCCTGCCACGGCAGGGATTTTTCCGCCTTTCTCAGCCGGGCCGGGGAGAAATACGGCCTCGTCTTCCTGGACCCACCCTACGCCTCGGGAAGCCTGGAGCGGGCGCTGGATATGATTGCCGCGATTGACATTGTGGTGGAAAATGGTATAATAGTGTGCGAAAGCCCGGCGGACCACACCCTTCCAGACCTCCCGGCGCCCTATGAAAAGGGGAGGGAGTACCGCTACGGGACAATCAAATTCACCCTGTACCGCAGGAGGGCCCGCCCATGAGACGCGCCATTTACCCCGGCAGCTTTGACCCGGTGACCCTGGGCCATCTGGATATCATCAAGCGGGCCGCCGCCATTTTCGACGAGCTTATTGTCTGCGTCAGTGTGAACTCCGCCAAGGATGGGGGGCTGTTCTCCCCGGAGGAGCGGGTGGAGCTGATCCGCACGGTGACGGAGGAGCTGCCCAACGTGAAGGTGGACTGTTCCCGGGAGCTGGTGGCGGAGTACGCCAGGCGCTGCCGGGCCAGGGTGCTGGTGAAGGGGCTGCGGGCGGTGTCCGACTACGAGTCGGAGATCCAGATGGCCATGATTAACGCCAAGCTGTACCCCAGGCTGGACACGGTGTTCCTCTACACCCGGCCCAAATATGCCTACCTCAGCTCCACGGTGGTGAAGGAGCTGGCCCGGTATGGGGCGGAGCTGTCCGACTTCGTACCCCGGCAGATCATCGAACGGGTGCGGGACAAGGTGACCGGGAGCGGCCGGGATTACCTGTAAACCACGAGCTTACATCAAAAGGAGAGATGACGCATGGCGACTGCCGTGGACGAACTGCTGGACATGCTGTTTGACATGATCGACGAGGCGAAAAACGCCGCTTTCAGCGGCGACAAGTGCGTGATCGAGCGGGATAAAGCGTTGGACCTGATTGAGGACGCCAAAAAGCAGCTGCCGGTGGATCTGGCCGAGGCACGGAAGATCCTCAACGCCCGCAATGAGTACCTGGCCGCCGCCAAGCGGGAGGCGGAGGAGATCAAAAAACGGGCGGAGATCGAGGCCAACCAGATGGTGAGCGAGGCCCCTGTGATGACCCAGGCCCGCCAGAAGGCGCGGGAGGTGCTGGCCCACGCCGACGAGGAGGCGAAAAAGACCTGCCGGGAGACCAACGAGTACTGCGTAGACCTGCTGCGGCGCACGGAGGACGCCCTGGCCGCCGCCCATGCGGAGATGCGCCAGGTGCACAACCAGTTCCGCACCGGGATGGGGGGAAGCGCCGGGAGCGAGCGGCCCTCCGGCGGCAGCCGGATGTACGACGCGGAAGCGGACGGCTGAATGCCGGTTCCCGCGCCCGCGTGTTTCGGCGATTGACATTATTTTTTACATAAATTGGGTCCCGTCGTGGTAAAACACGGCGGGATTTTTTTGTGTACCAGATTTGGGGGAGAGGTGGAAAAACAGGACCATAACCTGTGCAAACAGGGGGTTTTTTGAGAAGGAACGAATGCTTGTTCGACAAAAAACGACGGATAATCCCCTCAAAATGGGCAAAATCACTGAAAAAAAGTCCTTGCATTTTATGGGAGGCTACGGTATACTGAAAAGCGTAGTGGAGTGAAATGGAGTAAATCTGCTATATTCAGGAGTGAAATGGAGGGAATGGGATGACCGGCACCTACGAGCACAGCATCGACAACGCCGGACGCCTCATTGTGCCCTCCAAGCTGCGGGATAAGCTGGGCGCTTCCTTTTACCTGGCGGTGGGGGTGAAGGAGAACCTGACCCTCTACCCCATGGAGACCTGGGACAAGCTGCGCGCGCGGGTGTCCGAGCTGTCCACCACCGACGCGGCGGCTATGGACCTGTTCTTCGCCAGCGCACAGCTGTGCGAGGCGGACAAGCAGTGGCGGTTCCAGGTGCCCTCCTACCTGAAGGAGTACGCCAAGATCGACCGGGACGTGGTCATCACCGGCAACAACGACCGGGCCCAGATCTGGAGCGCCGACAACTGGAAGGCCAAGACCCGCCAGCAGCTCAACCCGGAGACCATTGCCAGCCTGATGAAGAACCTGGGGATCTGACGCCATGATGGAATTTACCCACAAGCCGGTGCTTCTGGCCGAGTGCCTGGACGGGCTGAACATACGCCCCGGCGGCGTCTATCTGGACGGCACCCTGGGGAGGGCGGGCCACTCGCTGGAGATTGCCAGGCGGCTTACCACCGGGCGGCTCATTGCCATCGACCGGGATAAGGCCGCGCTGGATGCCGCCCCCGCCCGGTTTGGGAACTACCTGGACCGGGTGACCCTGGTGCGGGGCAGCTTTGGGAACCTGCCCTCCATCCTCTCCTCGCTGGGCGTGGGCGGGGTGGACGGGATGCTCTTTGACCTGGGAGTGTCCTCCCCTCAGCTGGACGACGGCAGCCGGGGCTTCTCTTATTTACAGGACGCCCCGCTGGATATGCGCATGGACCAGTCCGCCCCCCTCACCGCCCGGGATGTGGTGAACGGCTGGAGCCAGGAGGAGCTGAAGCGGATTTTGTGGCAGTACGGCGAGGAGCGCTATGCCGGCCCCATCTCCGCCGCTATGGTGCGGGAGCGGGGTCGCGGCCCCATTGAGACCACCGGGCAGCTGGCGCAGCTCATCCGGGACGCCATGCCCGCCAAGGCGCGCCGGGAGAAACAGCACCCGGCAAAACGCTCCTTCCAGGCCATCCGCATCGCGGTGAATGACGAGCTGGGGGAGCTGGAGCGGCTGCTGGGGTGCGCGCTGGACGTGCTGAAGCCTGGCGGGCGGCTGGCGGTCATCTCCTTCCACTCTTTGGAGGACCGGCTGGTCAAGACCGCCTGTGCCCAATGGGCCAGGGGCTGCACCTGTCCGCCGGATTTCCCGGTATGCGTATGCGGCAAGACCCCGAAGGTGAAGCTCATCGGCAAGCGCCCCATCACGGCCGGCGAAGAGGAGCTGGAGGAAAACCCCCGCGCCCGCAGCGCCAAGCTGCGTGTGGCGGAAAAGCTGTAAGCGATCAACCCTGACCCTGCGGGCAGCACAGTAGGGTGTGGACAGCACAAAGGAGAGTGCCCTATGGCGACGCAGAGAAGGACCGACGCAAGGAGATACCGCACCAGCGGAAACGTGGCTTACCAGCCGGAGTTTGAGCAGGAGAGCGTCCGCGAGCCCTCCCGCCGGGAGCTGGTACGGGGGAATACGGTCCGCCGCCCGGAACCCCGCCGCCGTCCCCAGCCGCAGCCCCGCCGCCGCCCGGCGGCCCGGCCCAGCATCCAGGTGCGGCCCCAGAGCGCCGTGGCCCCCTTCACGGTGGTGGGCCTGTTCGCGGTGCTGGCCTGCACGCTGCTGCTGGTGGTGAACTGCGCCCGGCTGGCGGTGGCCAACAACGGGATTGTGGAGCTGCGCGGCGACCTGGCCCAGCTCCAGGATGAAAACCGGGTGCTCCAGGCCAAGTACGAGCTGCTGTTCGACGTGGAGGAGATTGAGAGGCAGTTCCTGTCCAACGGCTCCATGGTGCGCGCCACCCCGGGGCAGACGGTGTACCTGGATTTGTCCGGTGGGGACAGCGTGGTCTATTACGAGGGCGCGGGAAGCGGATTGTCCGCCCTCCTCCAGCGGGCGGAGCAGTTTTTTGCCGGCCTGATGCCGTGAGAAGGCGCGGATACAGGTTCTAATGGACCGGGCCCGGCACATAGATTTACCCGTAGAGACAAAAGAGGGGCGTGTGGAACACACAGGGTTCCCGCGCCCCTCTCCCATAGCGGCCGCGCCCTGGGCCGCCCGGAAAACCCGTGAGGAGGAGCAAGCCCATGCAGGACCCCAACCGCAAACCCCGCCGCTCAGACGGAAGAAACAACCGCAGCCTGTTCCGGCGCACCATTTTTCTGATGGTTGTGCTGGGCATCGGCATATTCCTCCCGCTGGTGGCGCAGCTCTACAAGCTCCAGATCGTGGAGCAGGAGGAGTGGGAGCGCCGGGCGGCAAACCAGCAGACCCGGAGCGTGTCCGTGGCCGCCAACCGGGGCACCATCTACGACCGGGAGGGCCGGGCCATGGCCATGTCCGCCACGGTCTACAAGCTGGTTTTGTCGCCTATGGGCGTGTACGGCTCGGTGGACAAGGAGAAGTATAAAACGGACGGAAAACTGGACGAGACGGCCTATGAAAAGGCCCTCTACGACCTGCGCAAAACCATTGTGGACGGCATTGTGGACCTGTTCGGCTATGATGAGGAGCGGCTGTGGAAGCGGGTGGAGCGCATTGATTCCGGCTATGAGGTGCTCTACTACGAGCTGGAGGAGGAGGACGCGGAGCGGGCCCGGCAGTTTATCAGCGAGAAACGGCTGGGCTCGGGCCTCCAGGTCACCCCCAGCAGCAAGCGGTACTACCCCTTTTCCTCGGTGGGCTCCCACATCCTGGGGTACATGGGCCAGACCAAGGAGAGCGGCGAAAACAAGGTGGGCAAGGCGGGCATCGAGGCAGGCTATGAGGATGTGCTGTCCGGCGAGCTGGGCCGGGTGGTGACGTCCAAAAACGGCTGGGGGATGGAGATGATCTCCGGCTATGAGATGTATTTCGACGCCCAGAACGGCTATGACGTGACCCTCACCGTGGACGAGCGCATCCAGGCCATGCTGGAGCAGACCCTGGCGGAGGGCATCGAGACCTACGACGTGCAGGCGGGGGCCTTCGGCCTTGCCATCGATCCCCAGACGGGGGCGGTGCTTGCCATGGCCAGCTCCCCGGACTTTGACCCCAACAACTGGGGGGAGCTGCTCAGCGAATCGCTCCAGGCCGAGGTGGAGCGGGTGAAGACGGAGGAGGGGGACGAGGCCGCCGACGCCGCCTGGAAGGACGCCTGGGACCGGCAGATGAAAAACCGGGTGCTCACCGAGACCTATGAGCCCGGGTCGGTGTTCAAGCCCGTCACCGTGGCCATCGGTTTGGAGGAGGGAATCATCTCCCTGGACGACCACTTCTCCTGCGGCGGCAGCAAGATGGTGGGCGGCGAGTCCATCCACTGCCACAAAAAGGGCGGCCATGGGGACCAGACGCTGACCAAGGCGGTGATGAACTCCTGCAACGTGGCCCTGATGGACATCGCGGAGCGGATCGGGGCGGAGACCACCTGGAAGTATTGGCAGGATTTCGGCCTGATGGAAAAGACCGGCATCGACCTGGCCGGGGAGGAGAAGGGGATATTCTGGACGGAGAAGCATTTTAAGGGCATCAACGCCTCCCAGGAGCTGGCCACCTCCTCCTTTGGACAGCGGTTCAAGGTGACCCCCCTGGAGATGATCTCCGCCTTCGCCGCCGTCATCAACGGCGGGCACCTGCTCCAGCCCTACCTGGTGCAGACCATCGCCGACCAGGACGGGAACACCGTGTTCTACCACGAGACCCAGGAGGTGCGCCAGGTCATCAGCGAGTCCACCTCCGACAAGGTGCGGGGCATTCTGGAGCAGGTTGTGGCCAGCGGCTCCGGCCACAACGCCAGCATGATCGGCTACTCCATCGGCGGCAAGACGGGCACCTCCGAGCTGCTGGACCGGAAGAACAACCCGGACTACCCCGACTACAACGGCGACGTGATGTGTTCCTTCATGGGCTTTGCCCCGGCGGACGACCCCCAGGTGCTGGTGCTGGTGGTGTACGACACCCCCAAGCGCTCCGGGGTTGGCTCCAGCTATACCGCCGGGGGCACCTATATCAGCGGCGGCAATATCGCGGCCCCCATGGCGGGGGCGCTCATCGCCAACATCCTGGACTATATCGGGATTGAGAAGCAGTACAGCGCCGACGAGCTGGCCGGGGCGGACGCCCCCATGCCTTACGTGGTGGGCCAGGAGCTGACGGTGGCCAAGGGCGCGCTGCAAAACGCGGGCTTTGAGTGCCGCACGGTGGGCACGGGCAATACGGTGACCCATCAGGTGCCCTCCGCCGGCGTGTCCATCCCCGGCGGTTCCAACGTGATCCTGTACCTGGGCAGCGACGCCCCGGAGGGGCAGGTGGCCACCCCGGATCTTTCCGGCCTGAGCCCCACGGCGGCCAAGACCAAGCTGGAGGAGCACGGGCTGTTCATGCGGGCCGCCGGCGTGGTGGATTACACCGACGCCTCGGTGGTGATGGCCGCCCAGTCGGTGGACGCCGGGGTAATGGTGTCCCCCGGCACGGTGATAGAGGTAAGGTTTGTGAGCAGTATTGAATATGGAGACCAATAGGAGTACAATAAAGGGCCCTGTGGCTGTGGTGGGCAGGGGCGGGACGCGCACCGCCGCGCTGCTGCGCGCCCTTGTGCCGGGGCCTGTGGTGGAGCTCACCCCCTGCCAGGCGGCGTTCTATGAGGGGCGCTGCCGGGCGGTGGTGGTGGAAAACTTCGATCTCCCCGCGGCGGGGACGCTGAGCGGCTGCGCCGCCGCCCGGTGGGCGCTGTCCCGGCGGGCGGGGGTCACCGTGGTGGGGCTGGACGACCCGGAGGGCCGCCGGCTGGCCGGGGCCATGCCGGGATCGGTGTATGCCTACTCCGACGGGCGGCCCCAGGCGGATCTGACGGTGAAAAACGTCTGCCTGCGGGGGGGCCGGCTGGAGTTTGTGGCCCTGGCGGGGGGGGAGCTGGCCCGGGTGCGGGTGGACGCCGGACAGTCCCCCCGGCTGTACGACCACATGGCGGCGCTGGCGGGGGCGCTGGCGTTGGGAATGCCGCTGGAAGAGGCGGCGGCGCGCCTGGGCGGCTGAGCGGCCCGGAGGATACGGAAATACAAAAGAGAGTGCGGAGGAGAATTCTATGGTACGGATGCTGCTGGCGGCCCTGACCGCCTTTGTGATCTCGGCGCTGGTGGGATGGGTGCTCATCCCCATCCTGCGGGCGCTGCACGCGGGCCAGTCCATCAAGGAGATCGGCCCCAACTGGCACAAGAATAAGGAGGGCACCCCCACCATGGGGGGCATCATGTTCATTGTAGCCGCCATATTTGTGGTTCTGGCCTTCGGCTGGCGGGACATGGCCCAGGGAAACTGGCAGGCGGTGTTTGTGCTGGGCTTTGCCCTGGTGTGCGGGGCCATCGGCTTTGTGGACGATTACGCCAAGATCCGCAAGCACGAGAACACCGGCCTCACCGCCGGGTGGAAGTTCCTTTTGCAGCTGGCGGCGGCCATCGCCTTTTTGACGCTGCTCAACAGCACCCACCACCTGACACCCAACCTGTATATCCCCTTTGTCAACGTCACCGTCCCGCTGAACTGGGGGGTATACCTGGTGTTCGCCGCCTTTGTCATTGTGGGCTGTGTCAACTCCGTTAACCTCACCGACGGGCTGGATGGGCTGGCCGGGTCGGTGACGCTGGCGGTGTCGGTATTCTTTGCCGCCCTGTCCCAATGGTGGGACAAGGGGGCGGTGGGGGTGTTGGCCGGGGCGCTGGCGGGGGGCCTGCTGGGCTTCCTGGTCTACAATTTCCACCCCGCCAAGGTGTTCATGGGGGACACCGGCTCCCTGTTCCTGGGGGGCGCGGTGTGCGGTATGGCCTTTGCTCTGGACGCGCCGCTGGTTCTGGTGCCGGTGGGGGTTATCTATATTGCCGAGACCATGAGCGATATCATCCAGGTGGGCTATTTCAAGCTCACCCACGGCAAGCGGATCTTCCGCATGGCCCCCCTCCACCACCACCTGGAGCTGGGCGGCTGGAGCGAGGTGCGCATCGTGCTCACCTTCACGGGGATCACGGTGGCCTTCTGCCTGCTGGCGTTCGTGGGGGTCATGTACCGGTACGCCATTTAAGCGCGGAGCCGGAGGACTTAGAACCGCGTCGCGAACAGGCGCAGCGTGACATCATCTGAGCGCGGAGCCATGCGCGTGCGCGGATGGAAGCAAAAAAAGGCGGCGTGAGCCGCCCCCAAATCGGAGTCCAGCAAAGCGGGTCCGATTTGGAGGGAAAGAGCAGCGGAATGGGTGAGCTTTCGCCCTAGGCGGAAGCGAAGGATGTGGAGCTTGCCCTGGCGAAAGGAGGAGAGACCCATGGCCCGAAAAGCAAAGCGGGACCTGACCATCGAGCAGCAGCTGGCCAGGGGCCCCATCGACCTGCCCTTTTTGGCGCTGGTGATGCTGCTCACCGCCGTGGGGCTCATTATGGTGCTGTCCGCCTCCTACGCCTCCGCCATGTATAACCTGGACCCCGCCATTGATACCGAGGGAGACCCGCTGTACTTTTTCAAGCGGCAGTTTGTCTTTGCACTTATCGGTGTGTTCGCTATGTTCGTCATCTCCAAGATCGACTACCAGCACTTCCGCTGGATGTCCGTGTTTGTGCTGGGGGCGTCCATTGTGCTGATGCTGATGGTGTTCATCCCCTACTTCGGACGGTCCGGCGGCGGCGCGCTGCGGTGGGTGAAAATCGGCCCCATCCGTTTCCAGCCCTCGGAGATCGCCAAGGTGGGCGTCATCATGTTTTTCGCCGCCGGGCTGTCCAAACGGACCGGCCAGCCAGCCCCTCCCAAGAAGTGGAGCAAGCGCACCTTCACCGGGCGGATGGCCGCCCGGCTGGACCGGGTGGGCCTGCTGGAACTCATCCCCTATGGGGCGGTGCTGGCGGTGGTGCTGGGCATCATCGCCCTCCAGCACCATATGTCTGCCATGGTGCTGGTGGTGGTGGCGGCGGCCTCGGTGCTGTTCGCCTCGGGCATTTCGCTGGGCTGGTTTGCCGCGGGCGGGACGCTGGTGGCTGGCGCGCTGGTGTGGATCATCACCCAGACGGACTACATGAAGGCCCGCATTGAGATCTGGCAGGACCCTTTCCTTGAGCCGCGGAAGGGCGGCTTCCAGCCCATCCAGTCCATGACGTCCATCGGGTCCGGGGGCCTGTTGGGGAAGGGGCTGGGCAACAGCAGCCAAAAGCACCTGTTCCTCCCGGAGGAGCACAACGACTATATCTTCTCCATTGCCTGCGAGGAGCTGGGCATGGTGGGGGCGTGCGTCATCATGGCGCTGTTCGCCCTGCTCATCATCCGGGGGTTCTGGCTGGCCCTCCACGCCCGGGACCGATTCGGGACGCTGCTGGTGGTGGGCATCACGTCGCTGACGGCGTTCCAGACCTTTTTCAATATCGGCGTAGTCACCAATTTCCTGCCCCCCACCGGCATCTCGCTGCCCTTTTTCAGTTACGGCGGCACGGCCCTGGCCATCCAGCTGGCGGAGATGGGAATGGTACTCAGCGTGTCCCGGCAGATCGCCGCCCCCAGGGCGGAGTAGGAGGTGGGTCCCTTGCGAGTGATATTTACCTGCGGCGGCTCGGCGGGCCACGTCAACCCCGCCCTGGCGGTGGCCCAGCAGTTTGAGCAAAAGCACCCCGGCTGTGAGATATTGTTCGTGGGTGCGGAGCGGGGGATGGAGCAGCGGCTGGTCAGGCAGGCGGGCTACCCCATTGAGACGGTGAAGGTGTCCACCTTTGAGCGCTCGTGGAGCTGGAAGGTGCTCAAGCACAACGTGAGCAGCGCCCTCAAGCTGCCCGTGGGCCAGCATGAGGCGGCCTCCATTTTGAAAAAATTCAAGCCGGACCTGGTGGTGGGCACAGGGGGCTACGCCTCCTATCCCGCCGTCCACGAGGCGGCCCGGCGGCGCGTCCCCTGCGCCATCCACGAGTCCAACGCCTACCCCGGGCTCACCACCCGGGCGCTGGCCAACAAGGTGGATTTGGTGATGGTGGGCTTCCCTGAGGCGGCGGCGTACTACAAGGAGGCCAAACGGGTGGCCGTCACCGGCACGCCGGTGCGGGGGGAGTTCTTCACCCTGGACCGGGAGCAGGCCAGGCTGCGCCTGGGGCTGCTGGACAGCCAGCCGTTGGTCGTCTCCTTCTGGGGATCCCAGGGGGCGGGCCACATGAGCGATAAGACGGTGGATTTTGTGGAACGCTGGGCCGCGGAGGGCCGTCCGTTCCACTATGTACACGCCGCCGGGCGGGACTACGAGGACATGACGGCCGAGCTTGCCAAGCGCGGCGTGGCGGTGACGGACCGGGAGATCAGGCCTTATATCGACGATATGCCGGTGGTGATGGCCGCCGCCGACCTGGTGGTCTGCCGGGCGGGGGCGTCCACCATCGGGGAACTCACCGCCCTGGGAAAGCCCGCCGTCCTGGTGCCCTCCCCCTTTGTGGCGGCCAACCACCAGTTCAAAAACGCCAAGGTGCTGGCCGACCGGGGCGGGGTAAGGCTGGTGGAGGAGAAGGACTGCACAGGGGAGGGGCTGTACCAGTCCGCCATGGAGCTGCTGGCCGACGGTTCCCGCAGGGCGGCCATGGGCCGGGCGCTGAAGGAGCTGGCAGCCCCCCGCGCCGCCCGGGACATCTATGAAAACCTTATTGGGCTCATGAAATAACGGCGCAAAGCCCTTCCGCATAGGATGAAGCGAGATTTCTTTCTATGGGGAGGCTTTGCCATGAGTGTGATGTATCTTCAGGGTGGGACGCCGCTGGAGGGGGAGCTGGCCGTCCACGGGGCAAAAAACAGCGTGCTGCCCATTCTGGCCGCCTGCCTGCTGGCCCAAGGGCAGGTGGTGCTCCACAACTGTCCCCGGCTCACCGATGTCACCGCCGCGCTGAATATCCTGCGCCGCCTGGGGTGCCGGGTGGAGCAGAGGGGGCATACCATCATTGTGGACCCCGCCGGGGCGTCCGGGTGTTCCATTTCGGAGGAGCAGATGCGCTCCATGCGCTCGTCCATCATCTTTTTGGGTCCGCTGCTGGCCCGGATGGGGGAGGCCCACCTGACCTATCCCGGGGGGTGTGAGCTTGGCCCCCGTCCCATCGACCTGCACCTGTCCGCCATCCGGGCGCTGGGCTGTGAGGTGAGCGAGGACCGGGGCATCCACTGCCAGGGAAGGCCGGCGGGGGGCGAGGTGCAGCTGGCCCTGCCCAGCGTGGGGGCCACGGAGAACGCCATGCTGTGCGCCGTGGGGGCGTCCGGCCCCACCACCATTGCCAACGCAGCCCGGGAGCCGGAGATCGGCGACCTCCAGAGCTTTCTCAACAGCCTGGGGGCCTGTGTCCGGGGGGCGGGCAGCTCCACCATCACCGTGGAGGGGGGCAGGGCGCTGTCCGGCGGGGAGTACACCGTCATGGGGGACCGCATCGTGGCGGCCACCCTGCTGTCCGCCGCCGCTGCGGCTGGGGGCCGGGTGCGGCTGGGCGGGGTGGACTGGCGGCACCTGGCCACGGTGCTGTCCGTGTTCCACCAGGCTGGTTGCCGGGTGGAGAGTAAATTGGAGTACGTAGAGCTGGAGCGTGACCGGGACACGCCGCTGAAGGGGGTGCCTACCATCCGCACCGCGCCCTATCCCGGATTCCCCACCGACGCCCAGGCCCCGGTTATGGCGGCGCTGGCGGCCTCCCAGGGGTGTACGCTGTTTGTGGAGGCCATGTTTGACAGCCGCTACCGCCATGTGGCCGAGCTCATCCGCATGGGGGCGGATATAACCACAGAGGGGCGGGTGGCCCTGGTGCGCGGCGTGGATCGGCTCCACGGGGCGCGGGTGGAGGCCTTCGACCTGCGGGGAGGGGGAGCGCTGGCAGCGGCAGCCCTGGGGGCGGAGGGGATTACCGCCCTGTCGGGGCTCAACCACATCGACCGGGGCTATGAGGGGCTGGAAGGGATGCTCCGGGCCTTGGGCGCGAATGTGGAGCGCCGGGAAGCGTGAGGATAGCCGCGCAGGGGGGCTTGGAGTGGAGCGAGGACAAAACCCGGGGCCCGCAAGGCGGGGCCGGATTTTGTCCAAGTCGCAGCGAAAGCGACCCGGCCGCGCGGCCATTCCGAGCGTGACAAGGAAGCGTGAGGATAGCCGCGCAGGGGAGCTTGGAGTGAAGCGGACTTTGTGACGACGATGGCGTGTTCTTTGGTTACTTTCTGTCACATGACAGAAAGTAACCCCCGCCGGAGGCGCCCCATTGCGGGGATGCAATAGAGAACAGAGGTGATCACCATGGCAAGACAGCGCAGGCACAGCCGGCCCAGCCGCCGCAGGGGCCGCTTCGGCGGCTTGTATAAGGCGCTGTCCGTGCTGCTGATTGCCGCTGCAATCATCGTGGCGTGTGTGGTCTTTTTCCGGGTCAACGCCATCCAGGTGGAGGGCAATGTCCGCTATACGCCGGAGGAGATCATCGACGCCTCCGGCATCCGGATAGGGGACAACCTGATCGCCCTGTCCAGAAGCCGGATCTCCACGGGCATACGCGCCCAGCTCCCCTATGTGGAGGGGGTGGCCATTCACCGCTCTTACCCGGACAAGCTGGTGATCCGGGTGACGGAGCGGGTGGCGTCGGCGTCGGTGGATTCCGCCGAGGGGCGCTGGCTCATCTCCTCCCAGGGCAAGCTGCTGGAAAAGGACAACGGCAGCGTCGGCACGGTACAGGTCGCCGGGCTGACGGCGGTGGGGCCCTACGCGGGGGGGATGCTCCAGGTGGCGGAGGAGGAGCAGGCCACCCTTGGCTATGTAAAAGAGCTGCTGGCGGCGGTGGAGACCCATGGGATACTGGGGCAGTGCTCCCGGCTGGAGTGTTCTTCAGCCACCTCCATAACGCTGTACTACGGCATTTACCGCATCAAACTGCCCCGGGGCGGGGACTACGATTACTACGTCCGGCTGGCCCTCAAGGCGCTGGAGATGGGGCTTTCCAGCGGGAAAATGCAGGAGGGGCAGAGCGGGCTGCTGGATCTGACGGTGACAGAGAACCGGGCGCGGTTCATCCCGGACCACTAAAAAATTTCTCCAGCACGCAGCTTTCTATTGACGGCATGGGGAAAAAAAGGTACAATACAAGATGTAGCTTTGCGCTTTGGAATGGATAACAATTCGTTGTTTTACATAGGAGGGTCATGGGTATGGCTTTTGTAATGGATTCCACCGTCAACCACGAGGACGTTTTAAAGGTCATCGGCGTAGGCGGCGGCGGCAATAATGTGGTGAACCGCATGGTTCGTTCCGGGATGCAGGGCGTGGAGTTCATCGCGGTGAACACCGACCGGCAGTGCCTCAGCGCCTCCGAGGCCACCCAGAAGCTTGCCATCGGCGAGAAGCTCACCGGCGGCAAGGGCGCGGGGGCCAACCCCGAGGTGGGCCGGGAGTCCGCCAAGGAGAGCAAGGAGCAGATTACCGCCCTGTTGGAAGGGGCGGATATGGTATTCGTCACCGCCGGCATGGGGGGGGGCACCGGCACCGGCGCGGCCCCTGTGGTGGCGGAAATCGCCAAGGAAAAGGGCATCCTCACAGTGGGGGTGGTCACCAAGCCCTTTAACTTCGAGGGCCGCCGCCGCATGGAGCAGGCCGCCCAGGGCATTGAGGAGCTCAGGCAGAAGGTGGATTCCCTGGTCATTATCCCCAATGACCGCCTCCAGTATGCCACCGACGAGAAGATCACTTTTGCCAACGCTTTCGCCATTGCCGACGATGTGCTGCGCCAGGCGGTGCAGTCCATCTCCGACCTCATCAAGACCACCGGGCTCATCAACCTGGATTTCGCCGATGTTACCGCCGTGATGAAGGACGCGGGGCTGGCCCACATGGGCGTGGGCCGGGCTGCGGGCAAGAACAAGGCGGAGGAGGCCACCCGCATCGCCATCAACAGCCCCCTGCTGGAGACCTCCATCCAGGGGGCCAAGGGCATCATCGTCAACATCACCGGGCCCATGGACATGGGGCTGGAGGAGGTGGAGCAGGCCGCCGAGATGGTCAAGCAGGTGGCCGACCCGGACGCGCTGTTCATGATGGGCACCGCCTTCGACGACACCCTGGAGGACGAGCTCCGGGTTACGGTCATTGCCACAGGCTTCGGCGCCGTGGACAACCCCGTCCCGGAAAAGGAGGGGGAGCAGCCCGCCCAGGCCAAGGCCCGGCCCAAGGCTCCGGTGGAGGACAAGCCCAAGTGCGTCCCGGCCGGGGTGGGGCCTGTCATGCCGCCCAAGCCCCTGTCCGAGACCGCCGCCGAGCAGGTGGAGGCCGACCCCTTCGACGATATCTTCCGTATTTTCAACAAACGCTGAACAACGCCCCTCCCGACAGCCGCCGGGAGGGGTTTGCGCCACCCGGCAGAAGGGGGAGGGGACTGTGGAGACCATACCGGCAAAGCATCTGCTCCACCGCAACCGGGACACCCAGTGGTTCGGCACTGACCACACCATGAATATCTACCGGGGGTGCTGCCACGGCTGCCTGTACTGCGACAGCCGCAGCGACTGCTACCGCATCGAGGGGTTTGACACGGTGCGGGCCAAGGCGGACGCCCTGCGCATCCTCCGGGACGACCTGGCCCGGAAGGCCCGGCCCGCCTTCATCGCCACCGGGTCGATGAGCGACCCCTACAACCCCTTTGAAGGGGAAATGCGGCTCACCCGCCACGCCCTGGAGCTGATCGACGCTTACAACTGCGGCGTGGCCATCGCGACCAAAAGCGGCCTTATTACCCGGGATATTGATATTTTGACCTCCATCCAAAACCACTCCCCAGTGGTTTGCAAGATTACCGTCACCACAACGGACGATGCCCTAGCGGCCAAAATCGAACCCCACGCGCCGCCCCCCAGCCGACGTCTGGCGGCCTTGGAGGAGCTGGCCGGGGCGGGGCTGTTCGCCGGGGTGCTGCTCATGCCGGTTCTGCCCTTTTTGGAGGACAGCGAGGAAAATGTGCGCGGGGTGGTGGAGGGCGCGGCCCAGGCGGGGGCAAAGTTTGTCTATCCCGCCTTGGGCGTCACCATGCGGCAGGGGCAGCGGGAGTATTTTTTGGACGGGCTGGAACGGGCTTTCCCCGGCCAGGGGCTGAAGGCGCGCTATCTGCGGCAGTACGGGGAGCGCTACCAGTGCGCCAGCCCCAGGGCGGGGGAGCTGTGGAAGGCGTTCACCGCCGCCTGCCGGGAGCGGGGTATCTTGTACGACATGAAATCCATCATCCGGGCGGCCACCCGTGGCTATGGGGATCGGCAGCTCACGTTTTTTTGACTGAAAGGGGATGGGGCAGTGAAGGTGAGGGGACGGTTCGCCCCCACCCCCAGCGGGCGGATGCACCTGGGCAACCTGCTCTCGGCGCTGCTGGCCTGGCTGGACGCGCGCAGCGCAGGGGGGGAGTTGGTGCTGCGCATTGAGGATTTGGATACGCAGCGCACCAGTCCGGACCTTGCTTTGCAGCTCATGGACGACCTGCGCTGGCTGGGACTGGACTGGGACGAGGGCGGTTTGGAGCCGGAATATATGCAGAGCCGCCGCACCGCCTGTTATGAGGAGGCATTCCGGGTTCTGGATGGGAAGGGGCTGGTCTACCCCTGCTACTGCTCCCGGACGGAGCGGATGGCGGCGTCCGCCCCCCACCGGGACGACGGCGCGGTGGTGTACTCCGGGAAATGCTTCCGCCTGACGGAGTTGGAGCGGGCGGAATTGGAGCGGCAGGGCCGCCGCCCGGCCTGGCGGGTGCGGTGCCCTGAGCTGACCGTGGCGCTGGAGGACGGGAACTGCGGGCCTTACGCGGAAAACCTGGCCCGGGACTGCGGGGATTTCATCGTCCGGCGGTCCGACGGGGTGTTTGCCTACCAGCTGGCGGTGGTGGTGGACGACGCGCTCATGGGGGTAAACCACGTGGTCCGCGGGCGGGATCTGCTTTGCTCCGCCCCCCGGCAGGCGTGGCTCCATGAGGTGCTGGGATACAGGCCGCCGAGGTTTTTCCACACGCCGCTGCTGCTTGCCCCGGACGGGCGGCGGCTGGCCAAGCGGGACCGGGATCTGGATATGGGGGCGCTGCGGGGGCGGTATACCCCGGAGGAACTCACCGGGGTGCTGGCCTGTTACGCGGGCCTGTTGGACAGGCCGGAAAAAGTGACAGCCCAAGAGCTTGTCCGCCAGTTCTCCTGGGCAAAAGTGCCGAAAAATGACGTTGTGGTTTGTATATCTTGACATTGACCATGACAAAGCGTAGAATGGAAAAAATTAAATTATAGGAGGACGGAATATGGCACAGATGGACTGGAACGACAAATTCGGCAAGCGGGGCCTCACCTTTGACGACGTGCTGCTCATCCCGGCGGAGAGCAATGTGCTTCCGGCAGACGTGGATCTGCACACCCGGCTGACCAAAAAGATCACCCTGAATATCCCGGTGATGAGCGCGGCCATGGACACGGTAACCGAGTCCCGCATGGCCATCGCCCTGGCCCGTGAGGGCGGCATCGGTGTGATCCATAAAAATATGTCCATCGGCCAGCAGGCCGAGCAGGTGGATATGGTGAAGCGCAGCGAGAACGGCGTCATCACCAACCCCTTCTGGCTGGGCCCCGGCCACACACTGGCGGAGGCGGACGAGCTGTGCGCCAAGTATAAGATCTCCGGCGTGCCCATCTGCGAAAACGGCAGGCTCATCGGCATCATCACCAACCGGGATATGAAGTTTGAGACCGACATGAGCAAGCTCATCGACAACGTGATGACCAAGGACCATTTGGTCACCGCCCCCGAGGGGACTACCTTGGACCAGGCCCGGGAGATTCTCCGTAAGCACAAAATTGAGAAGCTGCCCATTGTGGACGAGCAGTTCCGCCTGAAGGGGCTCATCACCATCAAGGATATTGAGAAGGCCCAGGTGTACCCCAACTCCGCCCGCGACGAGAAGGGGCGGCTGCTGGTGGGCGCCGCCATCGGCGTCACCCCCGATGTGCTGGACCGGGTGGCCGCCCTGGTGGAGGTGGGGGCGGACGTGCTGTGCCTGGACTCCGCCCACGGCCACTCCCGGAACATTTTGGAATGCGTGATGCGCATCAAGTCCCTGTATCCCGATGTGCAGCTGGTGGCGGGCAATGTGGCCACCGCCGAGGGCACCCGCGCCCTCATTGAGGCGGGGGCGGACTGCGTGAAGATCGGCATCGGCCCCGGTTCCATCTGCACCACCCGCGTGGTGGCCGGCATCGGCGTGCCCCAGATCACCGCCGTGTTCGACGCCGCACAGGTGGCGGCGGAGTATGGCGTACCCATCATTGCCGACGGCGGAATCAAGTATTCCGGCGATATCGCCAAGGCCATCGCCGCGGGCGGCAATGTGGTGATGCTGGGCTCCCTGCTGGCGGGCTGTGAGGAGTCCCCCGGGGATACCGAGGTGTACCAGGGCCGCCAGTTCAAGGTCTACCGGGGCATGGGTTCCCTGGGGGCCATGGCCAAGGGCTCCAAGGACCGCTACTTCCAGCAGGACAACAAGAAGCTGGTGCCCGAGGGCGTGGAGGGGCGGGTGCCCTACAAGGGGCCGGTGTCCGAGACCATCTACCAGATGATGGGCGGCCTGCGCTCCGGCATGGGCTACTGCGGCTGCGCCACCATCGGGGAGCTGCGCACCCGCGCCCGGTTCACCCAGATCACCGCCGCCGGACTGAAGGAGTCCCACCCCCACGACATCTATATCACCAAGGAAGCGCCCAACTACACCATCAATCCCCAATGAACGAACGCAAGTCCCCCCGGCGCAGCCG
>CATABD010000036.1 GCA_949494735.1 uncultured Oscillospiraceae bacterium | reverse complement strand
CCCCGACCTGCTGATTACAAATCAGCTGCTCTACCGGCTGAGCTACACCAGCACAGAAGCCTTCCGCATTCACAGCGGAGCTTATTATAACAGCAGCAGACGGGCTTGTCAACTATTTTTCCAAAAGAATTCAAAAAGATGAGGAGATGGCCCCACACGGCATATTGGAACCTTCCGCCCCCGGGGGGGCTGCGGTGCTCCCTGTGCGCGGGGGAGCTTTACCCCGGCGACCTCTATTTCGAGCTGGACAGCCGGGCGGTATGCGAGGACTGCCTGGGGCGGTATGCCCGGCGGTATTTCGCCGGGCAGCTGCGCCGGGTGGGCCGGGAGCCGCGGCAGCAGCCGCAACACTGTTTTTAAGGCAAAGGAGTACAAGAGAGAACCTATGACGTTATACGAACTATCCCTGGAATACGCACGTACGGCGGCGGACCTGCGCCGCCGGATCGTGGAGCTGGAGCACGCCGGACGGGAGACGGACAGCGAGGCGCGCCGCCTTCAGCTGGAGGGACGGGCCAGGCCCCTGCGCTCCATGTACCGGGACGTGCGGGCGGTGGCCCGCCACCTGGAGCACTATTACGAGAAGCACACGCCCCGGCAGGCCGGGACAGCCCCGGCAGCGCAGCACAAAAGGAGGGCTTGACCATGCGCACCGTTTCTTACGACAACACCTTCGGCATGGTGGACCTGGCGGTATACACCGAGCTGATGGCCCAGGACAACAAGGACCAGATCAACCGCCTCAAGCGCAACCTCACCCATGCCCTGCGCCAGGACGTCACCCAGAGGCAGCGGGAGTACATGATCCTCTACTATGGGCGCAACATGAGCATGGAGGCCATCGCCAAGCAGTGCGGGGTAAACAAGTCCACCGTGTCCCGCACCCTCAAGCGCGGGCGGCAGCGGCTTTACCGCTGTCTGCGCTATGGCGCGGCAAACCTGCTGGAGCAGGCTGAAAGTTAGATATTCTCACAATTGAAAACCGGCCCGGCTTGTGATATGATGCTTGCGGTACTCCAGAACGGAAAAAATTCAATCAGCTGAGGTACATCATGAGTTATCGCGGGGTATTTTTTGACTTTGATTACACACTGGGCGATTCCACCTCCGCCATCGCCGAGGGCTACCGTCTGGGCTTCCTGGAGCTGGGCCTGGACCCCCCCACCGTGGAGCAGGTGCGCCACACTGTGGGCCTCACCCTGGCCGACGGCTACTCCCTGCTCACCGGGGACCATGACCCGGAGCGGCAGGAGGCGTTCTACCGCAGCTTCCAGCACACCGTGGGCGTGAAGGCGGACGGCGAGGGGCGGCGGCTGATGATCGAAGGGACCACCCTCTTCCCCGGCGCGGAGGAGCTGCTGGGGGCGCTGAAAAACGCGGGGGTGCGCACCGCCATCGTCTCCACCAAGCCGGGTTCCACCATCCGGCGCATTTTCGAGCACCAGGGGCGGCTGGACCTGCTGGATCTGGTGGTGGGGGGCGACGAGGTAACCCATACCAAACCCCATCCCCAGGGGGTGCGGCTGGCCCTGGAAAAGCTGGGGCTGCGCTCGGAACAGGTGCTGTTCTGCGGCGACACGGTGATCGACGCCGCCACCGCCCAGGCGGGGGGGTGCCCGTTCTGCGCGGTGCTCAACGGGACGACGAAGGCCAACGCCTTCGACCGCTTCCCCTGCGTACATATCGCCCCCAACCTGGACGAGCTGAAACGCTGGCTCAAGGTATGAACAACGCCCCCCGGCCGGCGCCGGGGGGCGTTTTCGTTCAGTTTGCGGGGGAGGGCTCCGACGAGGGGGCGGCGGAGACGTCCGCCAAGGGCTCGGAGGGGGCGCTGGCGCTGAAGGTCACGGTGATGGCGTACACGTGCTCATACCCGTGCTTGGCGTACTCCCGGGGCATGCCGAAATAACCCACATCGTAGGAGCGGATCTCATTCTTGGTGGTGGCGATCTGGACGGCCAGGGGGATCTCCTCGTCCAGTCCGATTTTGACGTCCCCGGTGAGGGTGGAGGTGGCGAAGGTCAAGGGGGCCGCGCCGTCCGCCGCCTCCATGGTGAACTCGCTGCTCAGGAGCCCCGCGCTGTCCTTGCACGCCATGCGCACCCCTTCGGTCATCTTCCCGAAGGTCAGGGCAATGCGGCCCGCGCCGTCCGAGGCCTCCCGGACGCTGTGGTTCACGCACTCCCATTCCCCGTCCGACAGCTCATAGGCCCGCAGCCGGACGGATTTGGCCCCCTCCACCTGGAAGTCGAAGATGTGGTAGGACTCCATGCCCAGCGCCAGCAGGTCGGCCAGGGCCTGCTCCTCCCCGCTGAGCTGGGCGGGGGCGATGGTCATGGCCCCGCCCTTGTTTTTGTCTTTATCCCCGTTCGCGCCGCACCCCGCCAGGGCCAGGGCCAGCGCCGCCGCCAGCAGCAGGGCGAGATACCGTTTTGTCCGCATGGGGCCGCACCTCCAACCGAAAAAATTATGTCGAACCAAAGGGTATTATAGCACAATCCCGCCCCCCTGTCCAGCGCCGCCGGGCCCGGCCCGCCGGGGCGGGAAAAGTTTTCGTTGTCACCGGCGGCGGTTTATGGTATGATATCTCAATAAACGCCCGCCGTCCGGCGGCTTGCTTGGGAGGGAACACCGTGAACATCCACGAATCCGCGGAAAACTACCTGGAGGCCATCCTGGCCCTGGGGGAAAAGGGCCCCGTGCGCTCCATCGACGTGGCCCAGCACCTGGGCTTCTCCAAGCCCAGCGTCAGCCGGGCCATGAGCCTGCTGCGGGAGGGGGGCTTCGTGGTCATGGATGCAGGAGGCTTCCTCACCCTCACCAACGGAGGGCTGGAGATCGCAGTGCGCATCTATGAGCGGCACCTGCTGCTCACCCGCTGGCTCATCCACCTGGGCGTGCCGGAGGATGTGGCCGCGCGGGACGCCTGCCTGGTGGAACACGACCTGAGCGTGGAGTCCTTCGACGCGCTGCGGGCGCACATCAACAGGGACATGGGGATTGAATAGGGACAGCAGGACCGCCGCTTTCAGCGGCGGTTCTGTATTTCCCCGCAGAGGCTTTCGTTAAAAATCCCCCGCACCTCCTCCACCCGGTCCGTCTGGCCCAGCGCCCACATCAGCTTGGTCACCGCCGCCTCGGTGGTCATGTCCCAGCCCTGGATCACCCCCTGGGCCAGCGCCCGCTGCCCCGCCTGGTAGAGGGAGAAGTCGCTGCTCTCGTAGAGGCACTGGGAGCATACCACCACCGCCATCCCCGCCCGGGCGGCGGCGTGGAGCTTTTCAATCAGGTTCCGGCGGATAAAGTGCAGCCCCCCCGCCCCGAACGCCTCGATGACCACCCCCCGGTAGTGCATCCGCAGCAGCATGTCAAAGATCTCCGGGTCCAGCCCCGGGGTGAGCTTGATGAGAAACACCTGCTGGCACAGCTCGTCCCGCAGCACGCAGGGGCCGGGCACACGGGGGATGGCCTCCTCCCGGATGGTGAGGCCGGAGCCGTTGACCACCGCCACCGCCGGCCAGTTCACGCTGTCGAAGGCGGCGAAGTCGGTGGTGTGGGTCTTGACCGCCCGGCAGCCCAGCATCACCCTGCGCCCAAAGGCCAAAAACACCCCTGGGCAGCCCTGGGCAGCCATGGCAAAGGCAGTGCGCAGGTTGTCCAGCCCGTCGGTGAGGGGGTGCTCAATGGGCAGCTGGGCCCCGGTGAGCACCACCGGGACGGGGATGCCCCGCACCATGAAGGACAACACCGAGGCGGTGTAGGCCATGGTGTCGGTGCCGTGGGAGATGACAATGCCGTCAAAGCCCTCCCTGGCCTCAAAGACATGGCGGGCGATGAGCCGCCACTCCTCGGGCTGGATGTTGGACGAGTCCAGGTGGAGGATATCCCGGACGGTGATGTCGTAGCTGTCCCCCAGCGCCCCCAGGCTGCGGGCCAGGGCCTCCCCGTCCAGGCCGGGGGCCAGCCCCTCGTCGGTGAGCCGGGAGGCAATGGTGCCCCCGGTGGTGAGCAGTAAGATGCGCTTCATGAAACGCCCTCCTTCTACAAAAGCAGCCCCAGTATACCCCAATAAAATCCACTTTGCAAGTATTGTCATATGGCGGGGACAATAGTATACTGGGGACACAAACAAAAAGGGAGGCATTCGCCATGAGATACGACCTGCTTATTGTGGGCGGCGGCCCCGCGGGGCTCACCGCCGCCATCCATGCCCGGGCGCGGGACAAGTCCGTGCTCGTCATCACCAACGACCCCACCGCCTCCCCCCTGTGCAAAGCGCCCGCCATGGCCAACTACCCCGGCCTGCCCGGCGTCACGGGGCTGGAACTGGTGGAGCGGCTGGCCGCCCAGGCAAAGCATATGGGGGCGCGGTTCATGCCGGGCCGGGCCCTGTCCGTCATGCCCCTGGGGAACACAGTGATGGTGTCGGTGGAAAACGACGCGGTGGAAGGCTCGGCGGCCATCCTGGCCCCCGGGGTGTCCCGGGCCGCCCCCCTCCCCGGGGAGGAGGCGCTGCTGGGCCGGGGGGTAAGCTACTGCGCCACCTGCGACGGCATGTTCTACCGGGGCAAATCCGTCGTCTGCGCGGGGGACGCACCCAATTTCGACGAGGAGGCGGAGTTCCTGCGCTCCATCGGCTGCGAGGTTACCGTCAAGCGGCTGGCGGGGCTGTCCATCCTGGGTAAGGACCGGGTGACGGGGGTGCGGGACGCCGCCGGGGCGCTCACCCCCTGCCAGGGCGTGTTCCTGCTGCGCGCCTCCATCGCCCCCGCCCGGCTGGCGCCGGGGCTGGAGATGGATGGCAGCTATATCAAGGTGGACGCCCACATGGCCACCAACCTGCCGGGGGTATACGCCGCCGGCGACTGCACCGGCCAGCCCCTCCAGCTGGCCAAGGCGGTGGGCCAGGGGCAGATCGCCGCCCACTTCAGCCTGGAACGCGGGGGCGCGCTGTCATGAGCCTCCGCTTCGCCGTGTGCGACGACGACCAGGATTACGCCCGGTACATCGAGGGGCTGGCGGCGGACTGGGCCAAGGCCGCGGGGACGGCGCTGGAGATTGAGCGCTTCCCCTCCGCCCAGGCGTTTTTGTTCCGCTACGAGGAGCGGCGGGACTTCGACGTGCTGCTGCTGGACATCGAGATGGACGGCATGGACGGGGTGGAGCTGGCCAAGGCAGTGCGCCGGGACAACGACGACATCCAGATCGTCTTTGTCACCGGCTACGCCGACTACATCGCCGAGGGCTACGAGGTGTCCGCCCTGCACTACCTGACAAAGCCGGTGGACGAGGGCAAGCTCTTCCAGGTGCTCACCCGGGCGGTGGGGCGGCTGCGCCGCAACGAGCCCGCCCTCACCCTGGAGCTGCCGGGGGAGACGGTGCGCCTTCCCCTGGGCAAGATCCGCTACCTGGAGGTGGCCCACAACTATGTCACCGTCCACGCCGGCCGGGACTACGCCGTAAAGCGCCCCCTGGGCGAGCTGGAACAGGAGCTGGACGGGCGGTTTTTCCGGGCGGGCCGCTCCTTTATCCTCAACCTGGCCTTTGTGCGCCGGGCCTCCCGGACGGAGGCGGAGCTCACCACCGGCGAGCGCGTCCCCCTGCCCAGGGGGCAGTACGAAAAGCTGAACCGGGCCATTATTGAACGCATGTAAGGGGGGAGCCGCCATGGGACTGCTGTCCGGGCTTATCGACAGGCGCATCGCCGCCTACCAGCGGGAGCTGATCGAGATCCACTACGCCGAGGTGGAGAACATGTACCGCCAGATGCGGGGCTGGCGGCACGACTACCGCAGCCACATCCAGGTGATGAAGGCCCACGCCGCCCAGGGGGAGTGGGAGGCGCTGCGCGCCTACCTGGACCAGCTGGAGGACGACCTGTCCACGGTGGACACGGTGGTCAAGACGGGTAACCCCATGGCGGACGCCATCCTCAACAGCAAGATTTCCCTGGCCCGCTCCAGGCACATCCAGGTGCGCTCGGACGCCAGCGTCCCGGTGGCGCTGGACATCTCGGAGCTGGACTTGTGCGTCATCCTGGGCAACCTCTTCGACAACGCCATCGAGGCCAGCCTGGCCCTGCCCGAGGAGGAGCGGCTTATCCGGGTGTATATCGACCGGAAGGGGGAGCAGCTCTACATCTCCTTCACCAACTTCACCGCCTCGGGCAAGCGGGAGAAGCGGGAGGGCCGCTTCCGCTCCACCAAGGGGGAGGGCCACGGCTTCGGCCTTGTGCGCATCGACGCCATCGTGGAGCGGCTGGGCGGCTGGCTCAGCCGCAACAGCGAGGAGGGCGCGTTCACCACGGAAATCCTTCTGCCCGTGGGGGACGGCGCGCAATTCAGCCCCCAGAAATGACGGTTCAGCCCCCGGTTCACACGGCCGGGGGCTTTTGTGCTACCATACGCCTTGAGGTGAGAGACATGGAAAACCCAAAGACCCATCAGCAAAAGCCCGCCTACGGCATGGCGTCCAACTGCGCGTTCATGGTCCGCCGGGCCTGGCGGGACGCGAAAAGCGTGCTGGTCGTCTGCGTGGGGCTCATCATCTGCGCCGTGGCCGCCAGCCTGCTGGAGCTGTTCGTCACCCCCATGATCCTGGCCGCGGTGGAGCGGGGGGCGTCCCCCGGGGAGCTGGCCGCCCTCATCGCCCGGTTCGCCCTGGGGCTGGCGCTGGTCCACTCCCTCTGGGCGTATCTCAGGGCCAACACCCTCTTCGGCCGGGTCCAGGTGCGGCGCACCCTGTCCGTTGAGCACAACCTCCTGGAGTGCCGCACCGCCTACCCCCATATTGAGGACCCGGACTACCTCCAGCGCCTGGCAAAATCCGGCCGGACCCTCTCCACCAACCGCGACGCGTCGGAGGCGGTGTGGGATACCATGACCGGCCTTGTCACCAACCTGGTGAGCTTCGCCATCTACCTGCTGCTGCTCTCCCGGGCGGAGCCGGGCATCGCCCTGCTCACCGCCGCCCTGGCCGCGGTTGGCTACTTCGCCGGGGAGCGCATCCGCTCCTGGCGCTACCTCCACCGGGAGGAGGAGGGCAGGCTGCACCGCATGTCCGACCGCATCGTGTACCAGAGCCAGAGCCCCGAGCTGGCCAAGGACGTGCGCATCTTCGGCCTGGGCCCCTGGCTGCTCCAGCTCTACGACAAGTACACCCAGCTGTTTTTCGACTTCTGCGCCAAGGCCCAGCGGCGCTACCTCTGGGCCGACCTGCTGGACGTGGGGCTGGCCCTGGCGCGCAACGGCGCGGCCTACGGCTGGCTCATCGCCCTGGCCCTCCGGGGGGAGCTGTCCCCCGCCCGGTTCGTGCTGTACTTTTCCGCCGTGGGCGGCTTCGCCCAGTGGGTGACGGGCATTTTTCAAAACCTTGGCACCCTCCACCGGCAGAGCCTGGAGCTGTCCACCCTGCGGGAGTTTATGGCCGCGCCGGAGCCCTTCCGCTTTGAGGACGGCGCGCCCCTGGACGTCAAGCCCGGCCACCTGTACGCCATCGAGCTGCGGGACGTGTCCTACCGCTACCCCGGCGCGGACCACGACGCGCTGTCCCACGTGAACCTTGCCATCCGCCCCGGGGAAAAGCTGGCGGTGGTGGGCAAAAACGGCGCGGGCAAGACCACCCTCATCAAGCTCATGTGCGGCCTGCTGGACCCCACCCAGGGGTCGGTGCTGCTGGACGGGGAGGACATCCGGCAGTATAACCGCCGGGACTACTACAGGCTGTTCTCCGCCGTGTTCCAGCAGTTCGCCCCCCTCCCCGGCACGGTGGCGGAAAACGTGGCCCAGGGGGAGGACGTGGAGCTTGCGCGCATGTGGGACTGCCTGGACAAAGCGGGTGTGGCGGAAGCGGTGCGCGAGCTGCCCCAGGGGGAGAACACCCACCTGGGCCGCCAGCTCTACCTGGACGGGGTGGAGCTGTCCGGCGGGCAGATGCAGAAGCTGATGCTGGCCAGGGCGCTGTACAAAAACGGCCCCATCGTGGTGCTGGACGAGCCCACCGCCGCCCTGGACCCCATCGCCGAGAGCAAGCTCTATCAAAAATATCACGAGCTGACCCAAAATTCCACCAGCGTGTATATCTCCCACCGGCTGGCCTCCACCCGGTTCTGCGACCGGGTGCTGCTGGTGGAGGACGGCGGCATCGCCGAGGAGGGCACCCACGACTCCCTGCTGGAGCGGGGCGGGCGGTACGCCTACCTGTTCGACATCCAGCGCAAATACTACGCGGACAGCGCGGACCTGAAAGGGGTGGCAGACCATGAGTGAGAACAAAAGCCGCATGACCCTCAGGGAGGCGTTCGCCGCCACCCGCCGGGGCTATTCCATCCTGTGGAAGGCCATGCCCGCGTTCTTCCCCGTCTCGCTGGCCCAAAACGCCCTCACCGCCCTGTCCCCCTATGTCCCGCTGTACTTCACCGCCCGGCTGGTGAACGCGGTGGCCGGGGGCGGGGGCGGCGGGGAGGTGTGGCCCCTGCTGGCCGCCCTGCTGCTGTCCACGGCGCTGATGGGCGCGGCCCAGGCCGCCGCCAGCTGCCGGGCCCAGGTTATTGACAATGCCTACGCCTTCCCCGCCCGCTACCGCCTGCACGTGGACAAGATGCTGAGCATGGACTTCCAGGACGCGGACGACCCCAAGACCCTCGCCCTGCTCAACCAGATCATGGAGGACGAGAATTGGGCCAGCTGGGGGCTTTGGAAGCTGAAGGACGCCTTCAGCCGCCTGGTGGAGGCCGCGCTGCGCATCCTGGGGGCGCTGGCGCTGTCGGTGAGCCTGTTCACCCTGCCCGTGCCCCAGGGCAGCCCCCTGGCCGTGCTCAACAGCCCCTGGTGCCTTCTGGCCATGCTGGCGCTGATGGCGGGGGCGGTGGGGCTGTCCTCCCTGTGCTACAGCCGGGGGCAGGCCTTCTGGGCCGCCGTAGACGGCTCCCTCTCCAACCGGGCCTTCAACGCCCTGACCGCCCACGCCCAGTTCCATCGCGCCGCCTCCGCCGACATCCGCGTCTACGCCCAGGACAAATTTCTCCGCCAGAAGCAGGACGACCCCGTCCTGGACGGCTTCGGCCCCCGCTCCTTCATCGGCCGGGCCAGCTTCGGCCCCCGGGGGCTGTTCATGGCCGCCTCGGAGGGGGTGGTGCGGGTCTATTCCGGGCTGGTATACCTCTTCGTGGGGCTCAAGGCCCTGGGGGGCGCCTTCGGGGTGGGCTCCATCGCCCAGTACGTGGGGGCGCTGGCGGGGCTGTCCAAGGGGGCGGCAGACCTGCTGTCCGTGCTGTCCGACCTGCGGGAGAACGCGGACTTCCTCCTGCCCGTCTTCCAGCTGCTGGACATGCCCAACCGCATGTACCAGGGCAGCCTGACCACCGAAAAGCGCGCCGACCGCAACTATGAGATCGAATTCCGGGACGTGGGCTTCCAGTACCCCAACACCGACGCCTGGGCCCTGCGCCACGTGTCCATGAAGTTCAAGGTGGGCGGGCGGCTGGCGGTGGTGGGGGAGAACGGCTCGGGCAAGACCACCTTCATCAAGCTGCTGTGCCGGCTCTACGACCCCACCGAGGGGGTGATCCTCCTCAACGGCATCGACATACGCAAGTACCGCTACGGCGACTACCTGGCCCTGTTCTCCGTGGTGTTCCAGGACTTCAGGCTCCTCTCCCAGCCCCTGGGCAAGAACGTGGCCGCGTCGGAGGAGTACGACCGGGCCCGGGCGGAGGAGTGCCTGAAAAAGGCGGGCTTCGGGGAGCGGCTGGCCTCCCTGCCCCAGGGGCTGGACACCTTCCTCTACCGGGACTTCGACGACAGCGGGGTGGAGATCTCGGGGGGCGAGGCCCAGAAGATCGCCCTGGCCCGGGTGCTGTACCAGGACGCGCCGTTTATTGTGCTGGACGAGCCCACCGCCGCCCTGGACCCGGAGGCGGAGGCGGAGGTGTACACCAAGTTCAACGACATCGTGGAGGACAAAACCGCCGTGTATATCTCCCACCGGCTGTCCTCCTGCCGCTTCTGCGACGAGATCGCCGTGTTCGACGGCGGGCGGGTGGTCCAGCAGGGCGTCCACGACGAGCTGGTGGAGGCCCAGGGCAAGTACCGCGCCCTCTGGGAGGCCCAGGCCCAGTACTACCAAAAGCGCCGCCTGGCCCGGGAGGCGGACCTGGAATAAAAAACGCGCCGGGAAGGGTCCCTTCCCGGCACATTTTTTTGCGTCTTTTTTGGTGCAAAATGGCCGCGGGTGTGATATAATAGCCGAAATTGACGCTCGCCCCGGGCGAGCCCACCGAAAGGAGCGAACCCCTATGTCAAAGCCTGTCACCTTTGCCATCTGCGGCTGCGGGGCCCGGGGGCTGGAGGCCTACGCCCCCTACCAGCTCACCCACCCGGAGGAAATGAAAGTCGTCGCCGGGGCGGACGTGCGCCCCGAGCGGCTGGAGCTGCTGCAAAAGCGCTTCGGCGTGCCCGCCGGGATGTGCTTCCCCTCCGACGAGGCGCTGCTGGCCCAGCCAAAGCTGGCCGACGTGATGATCGTGTCCACCCAGGACCGGCAGCACGTCTCCGCCGCCTTGAAGGCCCTGGACAAGGGCTACCACATCCTGCTGGAAAAGCCCATCTCCCCCGACCTGGGGCAGTGCCGCGCCCTCCAGGAAAAGGCCAGGGAGACTGGGCGGGCGGTGGTGGTGTGCCACGTGCTGCGCTACACCAAATTTTACGCCGTCCTGGAGGACCTGCTCCGCCGGGGGGAGATCGGCAAAATCGAGACCATTGACGCCATCGAGCACGTGGCCTACTGGCACCAGGCCCACAGCTTCGTGCGGGGCAACTGGCGCAATTCCAGCGAGACCAGCCCCATGATCCTGCAAAAGAGCTGCCACGACATGGACATACTGCGCTGGCTGGCCGGGGCGCCCTGCCTCAAGGTACAGAGCTTCGGCTCCCTGGACTACTTCAAGGCGGAAAACGCCCCCCAAGGGGCGGCCCCGCGCTGCCTGGACGGCTGCGCCTGCAAGGACGCGTGCCCCTACGACGCGGAGAAGATCTACGTCACCGACCCCCGCACCGGCATTCGGGGCCGGGGCAAGGGCTGGCCCTGCGCCGTGCTGGCCAGCGAACCGGACGAGGACAAAATCTACGCCGCCCTGCGCACGGGACCCTACGGCCGGTGCGTGTTCCACTGCGACAACAACGTGGTGGACCACCAGACGGTGAACCTGGAGTTCGAGGGCAATATCCACGCCACCTTCACCATGACCGCCTTCACCCAGGACTGCCGCCGCACCATCAAGGTCACCGGCACCCTGGGGGAAATCGAGGGGGATATGGCCAAAAACGCCCTCACCCTGCGCCGGTTCGGAAGGCCGGAGGAGACCTTCGACCTGAATGAGGAGGGCGGGCAGTTCTCCGGCCACGGCGGCGGCGACTTCGGGCTGATGGCCAGCTTTTGCAGACTTATCGCCCGGGGGGGCGGCGCGGGGCTCACCGGGGTGGACGCCTCGGTGGAGAGCCACGTGATGGCCCTGGCCGCCGAGGCGTCCCGGCTGGACGGCGGGCGGACCATCGCCCTGGCCGGCTTTTAAGGAAAGGGGCGCAGGGCCCGATGAAGCTCATCGTCCGCTCTATGGGCCGCTACAAGGGGGCGGTGGCCCTGTGCATGTTCGTCAAGCTGCTGGCCACCCTCAGCGAGCTGATGCTGCCCTAATATTCTGGAACATATCATCGACAGCGTGGCCCCCGGGGCAGCCTGCCCCAGGCGGTTTTCTGGGGGCTTTTGATGTTCGCCGCCGCCCTGGCGTGCCGCCAGCTCAACGTGGCGGCCAACCGCCGGGAGGGGTGCGCAACGCCCACAACGTAAGCTACGACATCCGCCAGGAGGTGTTTCAAAAAACCGTCAACCTGTCCGGGGCCCAGTTCGACTCCTTCGGCCTGCCCTCCCTCATCAGCCGCTTGACCAGCGACAGCTATAACGTCCAGTCCGCCGTCCAGCAGCTCCATACCCTGTGCGTCCGGGCCCCCATGCTGCTTGCCGGCGGGGTGGCCGTCACCCTGGTGATGGACGCCTCCCTGGCCCTGGTGCTGGCGGCCATGCTGCCGGTGCTGCTGCTGGTGGTGCTGACGGTGTCCGCCAAGGGCCTGCCCATGTACCGCCAGGTGCAGCAGAAACTGGACGGGGTGGTCCGCGTCATGCGGGAAAACATCACCGGCATCCGGGTAGTGAAGGCCCTGTCCAAAACAGAGTATGAAAAGCGCCGCTTCGCCCGAGCCAACGACGCTATGGCGGACAGCGGCATCGCCGCGGGCACCGTTATGGCCATCCCCTCCCCCTTCATGCAGCTGTGCCTCAACGGGGGGCTCACCCTGGTGGTGTTCATCGGCGCGGGGCGGGTGGACGGCGGCACCCTGGAACCGGGGGTGATTTTGGCCTTCCTCACCTATTTTAACATGATCGCCATGGGGGTAATGGGCCTGTCCCGCATCTTCATGACCATGAGCCGGGCCATGGCCAGCGCCGACCGCATCGACCAGGTGCTCCAGACCCGGCCAGGCCAGCAGGTCCTCCCCCCCGGCCAGGCCAGAACCCCCGCCGGGCCGGGCTTTCTCCGCTTCGAACACGTGGGCTTCAGCTACGGCGAGGGGGACGGCTCCACCGCCGGCTTTGCCGGGGAGGAGCGGAAAAAGGCCCTTTGCGGCGTCAGCTTCTCCCTGGAGCGGGGGAGAGCCTGGGCATCATCGGCCCCACCGGCTGTGGCAAGTCCACCATCGTGTCCCTGCTCATGCGGTTTTACGACGCCGACGGGGGCGGGGTGTTCGTGGACGGCCGGGACGTGCGCACCTATGAGAGGGACGCGCTGCGACGCAAATTCGGCGTTTGCTTCCAGAACGACATGGTGTTCCAGGACACCCTGCGCGCCAACGCGGACTTTGGCCGGGGGGTGGGGGAGGCCGCCCTGCGCGCCGCCGTGGAGGACGCCCAGGCGGCGGAGTACATCGACGCGCTGGACGAGGGGCTGGATTACCGCGCCGACATCAAGGGGGCCAACCTGTCCGGCGGACAGAAGCAGCGGCTGCTGGTGGCCCGCGCCCTGGCGGGCAAGCCGGAGATCCTGATCCTGGACGACAGCTCCTCCGCCCTGGACTACAAGACGGACGCGGCCATGCGCCGGGCAATCGCCCAAAACCACCAGGATTCCACCCTCATCATGGTGGCCCAGCGGGTGAGCTCGGTCATGGGCATGACCCGCATCCTGGTGATGGACAACGGCCGCTGCGTGGGCTATGGCGCCCACCAGGAGCTGATGGACACCTGCCCCGCCTACCGGGAGACCTACCGGCTGCAAATGGGAGAAATGACATAGACAGGAGGGAACGCCTATGCCCGGACCGGGAGACCGGGGCGGCAAAAAGGAAAAACCCCGGGACGCACGCGGCGCCGCCCGCCGCGTGCTGCGCTACCTCATGGACTACCGCTGGCTGGTGGCGCTGTTTTTGGCGTGCGCCCTGCTGAGCAACCTGGGCAACCTGATGGGCCCCCGCTTCGCCGGCAAGGCCATCGGCCTGGCCGAGGCGGGCTACCGGCTGGGCCCCGGCCATGTGGACATGGAGGGGGTGGGGCGGTACGCCCTGCTCATGCTGGCCTGCTACGGGGTGGGGAGCGTGACGGGCTTCCTGGTGAACATCGGCATGATGCGGGTGGGCCGCCGGGTGGCCCGGCAGCTGCGCCAGGATGTGTTCGACAAGCTGATGGCGCTGCCCGTGGGCTACTTCGACCGCCACCAGGCCGGGGACATCATCAGCCGGGTGAGCTACGACGTGGACGTGGTGTGCACCTGCCTGTCCACCGACGTGATCCAGATTCTCACCAGCACCGTCACCGTGGCGGGCAGCTTCGCCATGATGTGCGCCATCTCCCCGCCCCTGGTGCTGTGCATGGCGGCCACCATCCCCGCCTCCATCCTGTACACCCGGCGCATGGGGAAAAAGACCCGGCCCCTCTACGCCCGGCGCTCCGCCGCCTACGGCGAAATGAACGGCTTTGCCGAGGAGATGTTCACCGGCCAGCGCACCATCCTGGCCTACGCCCAGGAGGACCGGGTGTGCCGGGACTTCAGCCGCATCAACCGCGCCGCCGCCGAGGCCTACCGGGACGCGGACGGCATGGGCATGACCATGGGCCCCACCGTGGGCATGATCTCCAACTTCGGCCTGGCCGCCATCGGGCTGGGCGGCTCCATCCTGTACATGCTGGGGGTGGTGGGGCTGGAGCAGATCTCCTCCTTCGTGCTCTACTCCCGCAAGTTCTCCGGCCCCATCAACGAGATCTCCAACATCGTCAACGAGATTTTCTCCGCCCTGGCCGCCGCCGAGCGGGTGTTCCGGCTGCTGGACGAGCCCGGGGAGGCCGGGGCCCTATACGGCGGGCAGGCGCTGGAGGGCTGCCGGGGGGATGTGCGGGCGGACGGGGTGAGCTTCGGCTACGTCCCGGGCCGCACGGTGCTCCACGACCTGAGCTTCCACGCCGAGCCCGGCCGGACGGTGGCCATCGTGGGCCCCACCGGGGCGGGCAAAACCACCATCATCAACCTGCTCATGCGGTTCTACGACCCGGACAAGGGCTGCATCTATGTGGACGGCACCGAAAACCGCGCCTACGCCATGGACTCCCTGCGTCGGGGGTACGCCATGGTCCTCCAGGACACCTGGGTGTTCCGGGGCACCATCTTCGACAACATCGCCTACGGCAAGGAGGACGCGACGATGGACGAGGTAGTGGCCGCAGCCAAGGCCGCCCGCATCCACAATACCATCATGCGCCTGCCCCAGGGCTACCACACCGTCATCACCGAGGACGGCGGCAACATCTCCAAGGGGCAGAAGCAGCTGCTCACCATCGCCCGGGCCATGCTGTACGGCACCAATATGCTCATTCTGGACGAGGCCACCTCCAATGTGGACACCAACACCGAACGCCAGGTGCAAAAGGCCATCCGCTCGCTGATGGCGGGCAAGACCTGCTTTGTCATCGCCCACCGGCTGTCCACCATCCAGAACGCCGACCATATCCTGGTGGTGGACCACGGGGACGTGGTGGAGCAGGGCACCCACCAATCCCTTATGCTGCAAAAGGGGGTTTACTACCAGCTGTACGCCAGCCAGTTTGGATGAGCCGCCACAGAAAAAGAAAGGGGCGTTAAAATGGAACTCAGCATGTATAACGTAAAGTTCGGGGATTGCTTTTTATTGGACGAACCTGCCGCAGGCGAGGCGCTTTTGGTGGATTTCGGCAGCGACACTCCAGATCGTCTGACTTCCGTGTCCAACGATATTGTTTCGCGCTGCGGCGGGCGGGAGCTGTCCGTGCTGCTCACCCACTTCCACCAGGATCATATCAACGGGTTCTGGCGAACGCACCTGCCCGATCAAGTAAACGTCCGAACCGTGTACCTTCCAAACATTATAGCCATGCGGCAGACCGCAACCCGGCTGGATTTTTTGCAGCTGGAGGTGCTGCGCGACCTCCTGTCCTCCGTAGTCCTGGAGCAAAAGTCCGTCGAAGTTACCCTATACACCCTGCTGGATGCACTGGTCAAGGCCGGAAGCCGGGCCGTCTTCCTCCAGCGCGGGAGTACCTTTGATTTCGCATCGACGAAGTTCCAGGTGCTGTGGCCGGATTTCAGCGTGCTGAATATTCACCCCCGTGTGGAGCAGGGCTTTATCTCTCTGCTGAAAGAGCTGAGACTTCTGGGAGACTTTGAGCATTTTTCGGATGAGGAAAGCGGGCGCGTCTATATCGAACCCGTAGAGCGCTTCCTTAACCGGCTCACCCACGCCTACGCCCTGCTGGCGGAGGGCGGCGCGGAGCTGGCTCGTCAGGCCCTCCCCACGCTGGAGGAGAGCCTGGAAGAAATGGAACAGAACATTCAAGAGCGCGTGGGCGTCCCCTCCGATGCGCTGCTGGCCAGGCTGCGGAATCGGATGGCCGCCGCCAAGCATCAGGGCAACCGGCTGAGCATCGTGTTCCAGGACAAGGCCAGGGACGGCGTGTCCCGCCTGCTCATGACCGGCGACGCCACCGCCTCCGACCTGCGGCGGATTATCAATGGCAATGTGCAGAACTTCAAGGAGTTTTATTTCAGCCAGAGCTACATCGCCATCAAGGCGCCCCACCACGGCACGGACACCCATTTTCTGCCCGACCTGCCCCCCTGCCGGACTATTTTAATCAGCAATGGAAAGCCCGACCCCCGGCACTTCAGATGGGGAAAAATTTCCTACCTGTACGGCGGCTTTTACCACAGCCACAGGGGCTGTAAAATTCGGTGCACCAGCCCCCGGTGCCAGCTTATTGATATGGAAGGGAACGACTGCGTTTGCGAGGGGTTTCCCATCTGCACCATCCCAGGCCTCTTATGCATAAACATTTCCCTTTCATAGTCCTCTTTAAAACGCGGCCCAAAATGGCCCCCGCCCGTCAGGGGCTGTGCCAACCGCCCCGGCGCGGGTTCTGCCCGCCGGGACATTGGCGCGGCCCCTGTTTTTTCCCTTTTTATGGTTGACAAGTGTAGTCCTTTATGCTATAGTAGGCTTACAACAGTAAACCAACCGCGGCGGGCATCCGCCCGCCGGAAAAAGGAGGCGGAACCATGGAAGAAAAACGCGGCCCCCTCTCCCCCAGCGAGTGGCGGGTGATGGAGTGCCTGTGGGCCGGGCCCAAGACTTTGATGGAGCTGGTGCGGGCCCTGCGCGGCAGCGCAGGCTGGGCCAAGAGCACCGTCACTACCATGGTGCGGCGTATGGAGGAAAAGGGCCTGGTGGGCTATGAGACGAAGGGGCGGGCCAAGGTGTTCCGGGCGCTGCTGACCCGGGAGGACGCCGCCGCCGCGGAGACCGACTCCCTGCTGGAGCGGGCCTTCCACGGCAGCGTGGGGCTGCTGGTCAGCTCGCTGGCCGACCGCAGCTCCCTGACCCGCGCGGACATCGACGAGCTGTACGCCATTTTGGACCGGGCGGAGGAGGACGCAAAATGAAGGCTGTTTTGATTACATCGTCCATCCTTATCCTGGCGGTGGCCGCCCTGCGGCCCCTGCTGCGGGGGCGGATCGACCCCCGGATCCAGTACGCTTTGTGGCTCGCCGTCGCCCTGCGGCTGCTCCTGCCGGTGAACCTGTTCACCAGCGCCTACAGCGCCCTGGCCCTGCTGGACCGTGCGGAGCGGCCCGCCCAGGTGGCCCGGGCCATCGGGCAGGCCAGCGTCCCCGTGCCCGCCATGTCCTATGAGAACGCCTATATCCTGGCCCTTGAGGAGTACCAGCAGACCCAGCCCCTCACCACCAGCTTCACCGACCTGGACCGGGTGGAGGCCCGCGCCCGGGAGCTGGCGGGGCGCAGCCCTACCCTGGGCGAGCTGGCGGAGCAATACGCCCGGCCCGTGTGGCTGGGGGGCGCGGCCCTCATGGCCGGGTGGTTTGTGCTGGTGAACGCCCGGCTGGGGCGCAGGCTGCGGGGCGCGAAGCGGCTGGACGGGGTAGACTGCCTTCTGCCGGTGTACGTGTCGGACGCGCTGCCCTCGCCCTGCCTGCGCGGGGCGGCGCGGCCCAAAATCTACGTCACCCCCGCCGCCCTGGAGTCCCCGGGCCGGCTGCGCCACGTGCTGGCCCATGAGCTGGCCCACCGCCGCCATCTCGACCACTGGTGGGCCCTGCTGCGGTGCGCGCTGCTGTGCGTGTACTGGTTCGACCCGCTGGTGTGGTGGGCGGCGGCGCTGTCAAGGCAGGACTGCGAGCTGGCCTGCGACGCGGGGGCCATCCGCGCCCTGGGGGAGGGGGAACGCATCCCCTACGGCCGCACCCTGGTGGGCATGATCGCCGCGGGGCGCACCTCCCTGCTCCAGACCGCCACCACCATGACCGGCGGCAAACGGAAGGTGCGGGAGCGGGTGCGCCTCATCGCCCGCAGGCCCAAGACCGTGATCGCCCTGGCGCTGGCGGCGGCGCTGATTTTGGGGCTGGCGGCGGGGTGCGCCTTCGCGGGCGCGCCGGAGCAGTCCCCCGCGCCGGAGGGGGCAAAGACCCTGGAAAACCTCCAGGAACGGCTGCTGGATGTGCCGGAGGAATTGCGGGACAGCGTAGAGGCCCAGTCGGAAAACGACTCTCTGGTTACATATTATTTCAAAAAGCCCGGTAAAGAGCTGGACAGGGCACAGTATCTGCTCATCGTGAACCAATTCTCCCAGGAGCGTTTCGACCAGCTCGACGGCTCTTATCCCAGTGGCGGAAGCTGGATTGCTGCCACTGGCGGCGGGCAGTATTATGTGTTTTATCGAAACACCAGCATAGAGTATGACCTGGAGGACGAGGAGGCTTTCAACGCCGCCCAGCGGGCCATCAGCGACTACGCCCAGAAAATCCTGCTGGATACCGAGGGGGTAGAGCCCTACGCCCCCTCCGCTCAGCCCCCGGATGCCCTGCAGGAACGGCTGCTGGATGTGCCCGAGGCGTGGCGGGATAAGGTGAGCGCCTCCCCGGCCCTGGGCGGCGAGGCGGGCTGTCTGGCCTCCTACGCGCTCAGCGACCCCAAGTGGGCGGACCTGTGGGGCGGCTGGCTGCTGAACCTGTACCGAATGGACGAGGCCGGGATTCGGGGAAAGCTGGACAGCGGGGAATGGCCCGCCGTGGACATCTTCGCCCGGAGCGGCGATCAGTATTACGCCCTGACCTGGCCCAGCGACGGGCGGTATCAGGACGGCGGCGACCTCAGCGGCGAGTTCTGGGCCGCCGTCAACGCCATGCGGGACCACGTGAAGGCCGCGGTGCTGGCCGCCGGGGGGGCGGAGCCCTTCGACCCCTACGCCGCCCCGCCCTACTTCTTCTCCAGCACGCCGACGCCCCCCCTCCCCCAGGAGGCCGTCCAGGCGGTGGCGGACCGCCTGCTGGCCGCGCCACGCCTGGAGCTCTCCCTGGCCCCCGCGGGGACCAGCCGGGTCTACGCCTATTCCGTTGACAACCATCCCCAGTCCGGCCAGCCCGCCGCCCATTACCTCGCGAACATGGTCGGCGATTTCACCTGGGAGGACGCGCCCTACTCCACCTCGGAGGGGGCCGACGCCCTGCGCCTGGAGGCCTCGGACGGCTCCGCCTCCCTGTTCCTGTCGGAAGGGTCCTATCTGGTGCTGGACGGGGACGGAAACTGCTGGAAAGCCACCTACAGGAGCGACAACTACCTGTTCCCCGGCCGCGGCGAAAGCGTCACCCCCTACGACTACCTGCGCAGGCTGGTGTTTGACAGCGCGGAGCTGTACGCCCTGCGTTCCACCGCCGTCCCCGACCGGGGGCAGAGCCACGAGGACGTGGTGCGGGAGTGGGCGGAGGGCTGGGAGGGCGCCAAGACCAAAACCGCCCCCGGAAGCCCGTACGCCTGCACCTATGTGCGGATTGAGAACGTAAGGGCCGATATGCCGGAATTCGAGGACGGGCCCGACTTTACCGCCCAGGAGGCGCTGGAATCCTTCTGTGAGAACCGGAACCTGGACGCGGAGGAGTTCGGCAGAACCTGGTTCGGCTTCCGCTACGACACCGTGTTCGTCCCCGTGGACCAGAGCGAGGACGGCTGGCTCTGGGCGGGCAATACCCGGTATTACGAGGGCGGCGACGCCCCGGAAGGCGCGCTGATTTACAGCCACGTGGGCTATATCTGGCGCACCGACGAGGGCTGGACGTGCACCGGCGTGGGCACCGGCTGGTGAGACAAAGAAAACGCGGCCCCTCCCGTGCGGGAGGGGCCGCGCTTTCTTTGTCACAGGATCATCAGCCCCACGCGGTAGGCCAGGAAGGTGACGATCCACGCCACCGCCACCTGGAACACCGCCACGAAGGCCGTCCAGCCCCAGCTGCCCGACTCCTTGTGGATGGTGGCCAGGGTGGCCGCGCAGGGGACGTAGAGCAGGCAGAACACCATCAGGCAGAAGGCGTTCAGCGGCCCGAAGCCGATGCCGGAGAGCACCTGGGCAAACTGGGCCATCCCCGCGGGGGAGTTGGCGTTGACCACCCCGAAGAGCACCGCGCAGCTGGACACCACCACCTCTTTCGCCGAGATGCCCGCGATGAGGGCCACGGCGATCTGCCAGAAGCCCAGGCCGATGGGGGCGAAGAAGGGGACCAGCCACCGCCCGATGACGGCCCCGAAGCCGCCGGACATGCCGGGGTCGTACCCCTGGGGGCCGAAGTTCAGCAAAAACCAGATGAGCAGGGTGGCCAGGAAGATGGTGGACCCCGCCTTGCCCAGGTAGTCCTTCACCTTGTCCCAGACGTAGATGGCCACCGTGCGGGCGTCGGGCATTTTGTACTCGGGCAGCTCGATGAGCAGGTAGTTCACCTCCCGCTTCCGATCCAGCAGGTGCAGGGCCACCGACACCAGCATGGCCACCACAATGCCGATGAGGTACATGGAGTAGGCCGCCAGCATGGCGTAGCTCCCGAAGAACATCTCGGAGAACAATATGTAGATGGTGAGCCTCGCGTTGCAGCTCATAAACGGGGTGACCAGCATCACCTTGTAGCGGTCACGTTTGCTCTCCAGGGCGCGGGAGGCCATCAGCGCCGGGACGGTGCAGCCAAAGCCCAGCAGCATGGGGATGAACGCCTTGCCGGACAGTCCCAGGCGGCTCATCACCCCCTCCATCACGTAGGCCACCCGGGCCATGTAGCCGCTGTCCTCCAGAAAGGCCAGGGCCAGGAACAGGATGAAAATATTGGGCAGGAAGGTGACAATGGTGCCCACGCCGCCGATCACCCCGTCGATGACCAGGGACTGGACGATGGGGGCCACCCCGATAGCGTCCATCCCCTGCCGGGCCAGCAGGGACAGCGCGTCGATGGTGTGCTCAAAGTAGCCCTTGATCCAGTCGCCCACGGTGAAGGTGAGGAAGAACACCAGCGCCATGATGCCCAGGAAAATGGGGATGCCCCAGACCCGGTGGGTGAGGGCGGCGTCCAGCTTCTCCGTCAGCCGGTCCTGGCGCTGCTTGTGCAAAAGCACCTCCTCCACGATCTCGTCAATGAAGGCGTACTTCTCGTTGATGATCTGGGACTCGTAGTCCTTTTCCCCCAGGCCGGGCAGCTCCAAGGGGTACTGCCCGGTCACCTCCTTGTCCCCCTCCAGCAGCTTGAGGGCGTGCCAGCGGGGGTTGGAGACGCCGGGGTATTTCTCCTCCAGGGCGGGGATGATGCGGTCGATCTGGTCCTCAATCTCGTCGGAGTACACCATGGCGTACTCCTGATGGTGGTCGTGGGCGTGGCTGCCCACGTGCCGGTGCTGGTGGACCAGCCTGTCCGGGCCGGTGCGGCCCCTGTGGTGGGCGGCGGCGTGGAGCAGGGCGTCCAGCCCCGTCCTGCGCCGGGCGGACACGGGGATCACCGGCGCCCCCAGCATCTCGGGCAGGCGGTGGAGGTCGATCTCCATCCCCCGCTTCTCCACCACGTCCATCATGTTCAGCGCCACCACCACCGGCTTGCCCAGCTCCAGCAGCTGGAGGGTGAGGTACAAGCTGCGCTCCAGCACCGAGGCGTCCACCACGTTGATGATGACATCCACCTCGTCGCTCAAAATAAACTGCCGGGAGACGATCTCCTCCATGGTGTAGGAGGTGAGGCTGTACGCCCCGGGCAGGTCCACCACCCGGATGTTCAGGTCGTGCCGCCGGATGGCCCCCTCCACCTTCTCCACCGTCACCCCCGGCCAGTTGGCCACCTTCAGGTTGGCCCCGGTGTAGGCGTTGAACAGGGTGGTCTTGCCGCAGTTGGGGTTGCCGATGAAGCCGATGGTCATATCCTCTTTTTGGTTCATGCCGCCCCACCTGCCCCGCTCACCGTAATATTTTTTGTGATCTGCTCCCCCAGGGCAAAGCGGCTGCCCCGCAGCTTGACGATCAAAATCCCACGGCCCTTGCGGTTCACCACCGACACCCGGGCCCGGCGGGTCATGCCCAGCGCCTCCAGCCGGCGCTGGACCTGGAAGGGCAGGTCCATGCGCTCCACCACGCAGCTTTGGCCCACCCCGATATCCTTCAGAAGCATTCCTTCCGCCTCCTTTTCCCTTGCGACGGCCATAGTTTACCACTGCTAACCGTACTTGTCAAGAGGGGGGCCTCCCACTTTTTCAAATTGGGCGGCGGAAAGCGGCAGGCCCGCCGGGGCATCCGGCGGGCCTGTGTTTTTTGCGGGTCAGGGCGCCGGGGAGGGCGGGGCGTCATAAAAAAACTTCTCCGCCCCCCGCAGCAGCTCGGCAAAGATCTGGGCGGCATAGAGCATCTCCTCTTCGGTGAGCTCCAGCGTCTCCCCCTCCACCATGGAGCTGGCAAAGGCGTCCGTCACCGCCATCTCGTCCAGATCCACCGTGAACTCGATTTTGAAGCCGCAGATGGTCCCGCTCGCCACCCGCGCGTCATTCACGTTGAAGCCCACCCGGACGGCGGTGCGGTCCTTGTCCGTCCACTCGGCGCTGCCCTCCGCCGCCTCCCCGGCCAGCCGGGGGCAGAAGAAAGCGGGGTCCCTGGCGAAGTACAGCCAGTCCAGGCCGGCCCAGCCGCCCTGGGCGGGATGCCACTCCACATAGGCGTCCCCCAGGCCGCCGATGACGCACTCCCCAAACTCCCCCGCGCCGTACTCGGGGGCGTATTGGACGGCCCCCGCAGGCGGGGACGGGATAGGCCCGTCATAGCTGTTATAGTAGTCCTCCGCCGCGGTGAGCAGCTTGGCGGCGGCGCGGGCCAGCTTCACCGCGTCCTCATCCGTCACCGCCTCCGGGACGAAGGCCACGCCCTGGGGCTGTTGGCCGCCCGGCTCCATGGAGGTGACCACGCCCTGTTCGCCGGACAGGTCCACGGTGAACTCCCACCAGTCCACAATGGAGCTGAGGACGATGGTGGACGCCTGGGTGGACAGGGCCACGCTGGCGCGGTCCCCGTCCGCCCACCAGGCGTACACCCTGGCCGCATACTTCTCCAGGGGGTAGGACATCGTCAGGTGCCTGTCCGCCTCCCCCCAGAACAGGGCGTCCCCACCGTCCGGCCACCACACGGCGCTCTCCGCCAGGTCATGGCCCCGCACCCTGCCGTCCATGCGGACATAGGGGCGGCCGTCCTCCGTCTGGGCCATAGTAAAGGTCAGGTCGGCGCCGGTGTCGTCCAGGGCGGGGTTCACCCCCCGCACGCCCTGCCGCCAGTCCTTGTACGCCCGGTCGAAGTCATATTCCATCTGCCAGGTGGTCCCGGCCTTCCCGTCCGCGCCGTACTCGGTCACCAGGGTGGTGTAGCTGTCCTCGCCGCCGTGGAACGGGTGGAACGAGAAGCCGTTCCAGTACCAGTAGTCCAGCAGGTAGTACCCGCCGTCCGCGCGGTCCATGCGCACCAGGTGGTGCTCGCTCCCGGACAGGGTGAGTTCCCCGTGCCCATAGACGCTTTTTCGGTGGGCGTTGACCAGCTCCGCCAGCGCGTCGCCGTCCTGTTTGGACAGCGGGCGCCGCTTGGCCGGGTCGGCCAGATCCCTGCGCCGGTCATCCCCGGTGGAGACATGCCCGGGGGCACGGGTGTAGGAGTCGGAACTGACGGCGGTGTAAGACACAACGGAGTCAGGGTCGATATACAAGGCCGGACCCCGGTTGGTGCACAGGGCGATCCCCACGCACACCACCGCGATGAGGGCCAGGGCCGCCGCCCAAACGGCGGGCTTTTTGTAGCCCAGCACGTTTTTGATCCTGCCCTTCAGCTCCCCGCCGCCAAAGGCCAGCGGGCCCGCCGGGAGCCGCTCCCCCGCCGACAGCCGCAGCAGGGAGGCGGAGTAGTCCGCCCGCACGTCCCGGCCCATCCGGCCCAGCACCGCCTCGTCGCAGGACATCTCCATATCCCGTCCCGCCATGTGGAACGCCAGCCATGCCAGCGGGTTGAACCAGTGCACCGCCACCGCCAGCCAGGCCAGCGCCCGGGTCACGTGGTCCAGCCGCCGGATGTGGGTGCGCTCGTGGAGCAGGATGTAGTCCCGCTCCCCCTCGGGCAGGGCGGAGGGCAGGTAGATGACGGGCCGGAAAATCCCCAGCACAAAGGGGGAGGGGATGTGGTCGGCCAGCCGCACGCCCTTCTCCCCCGCCAGGGGAACCCACCCCGCCAGCCTGCGCCGCAGAAGGAACAGGGAGGCCGCGCCGTACCCCAGCAGGGCGGCCGTCCCCGCCAGCCACACCGCCGCGGGCAGGGTGCGCCAGTCGGGCGCGGGCCCCAGCCGGTTGACCGCAGGGGCCAGGTTTTCCTCCGGCGAACCTCCTGTTGCGGCGGGCTGACCCTCCTGGTAGGGGTGGTCCGCCAGAAAGCCGTTCACCTGGCTGTTCACCGCGGTGATGCCGGTGTGGATCTGGATGATCTGGTCCGTGCCCCCGCCCCGCCCGGCGGCGTCCACCATCCGCACGGAGGGCAGAAGGCTGAACGCGCTCTCAACGGCAAACGGGCACAGCAGCCGGAACAGCGCCGCCGCCCAAAGGGCGTAGGAAAATATCTTGGGCGCTTTCCGCAGGGCCAGCCGGGCCAGCAGCACCGCCAGGATCACCACAGACCCGGTGGCGCTCATGCCCAATACGGTAAAAAACAGGGTTTCCATATCCTCACCCCCGGTTCTCGTCGATGAGCCGCTGGAGCTGGGCGATCTCCTCCCCGGTGAGCTTCTTGCGCCGGGTGAACGCCGCCAGGAACCGGGGCAGGGAGCCGCCGAACGCCTCGTCCACAAAGGCCTCGCTCTGCCGGGCGGCCAGCTCCTCCCGGCTGACCCGGGAGGTCACCACCCCGTCCTCGTTCTGAAAGATCCCCTTCTGGCACAGCCGCCGCAAAACGGTGTAGGTGGTGGACTTTTTCCACCCCAGCCTCTCCCCGCACAGCTCCACCAGGCGGCTTGAGGACAGCGGCTCGTTGTCCCAGATCAATGCGGCGAAGGCCGCCTCCGCCCCGCCCAGCCTGTACTGCGTCATGGCCCGTCCCTCCTTTTTGGTTTACAGCTTGTAGTCTGTCTTTAGTTTACAACAAGTAAACCAGCTTGTCAAGGGGCGGTTTTCCGGCGTTTTTACCATAGACATCCCCCCCGCTCCGCTGGTATAATCAAACCCGTTTATAAAGGGGGCACGCTATATGGTACACCTGCTTCTGGCCGTCATCTACCTCTCCTTCATCAGCCTGGGCCTGCCCGATTCCCTGCTGGGCTCGGCCTGGCCGGTGATGCACGCCGACCTGGGCGTGCCCACCTCCTGGGCCGGGGCGGTCGCCGTCATCATCTCCATGGGCACGGTGGTGTCCAGCCTGCAAAGCGACCGGCTCACCAAAAGGCTGGGCGCCGGGCGGGTCACCGCCGCCAGCGTGGGGCTGACCGCCGCCGCCCTGTTCGGCTTCTCCGCCAGCGGGTCCTTCTGGGGGCTGTGCCTGTGGGCAATCCCCTACGGCCTGGGGGCGGGCAGCGTGGACGCGGCGCTGAACAACTACGTGGCCCTGCACTACGCCAGCCGCCACATGAGCTGGCTGCACTGCATGTGGGGGCTGGGGGCGGCCGTGGGGCCCTATGTCATGGGGCTGGCCCTGTCCTCCGGGGCCGGGTGGCACATGGGCTACCGCTGCATCTCCCTGCTCCAGGTCGCCCTCACCGCCGTCCTTGTGGTCAGCCTGCCCCTGTGGCGGGTCCGCGGGGGCGCGGGCGGCGGGGAGGGCAGCGCCGCCCCCCTCACCCTCCCCCAGATTTTCCGCATCCCCGGGGCCAGGGAGGTCATGGTCACCTTTTTCTGCTACTGCGCCCTGGAGCAGACCGCCATCCTGTGGGGCAGCAGCTACCTGCATCTTCACCGGGGCGTCCCGGCGGAGGCGGCGGCGGGCTACGCGGGGCTGTTCTTTCTCGGCATCACCGCGGGCCGGGCGCTGAGCGGCTTCCTCACCATGAAGCTCAGCGACCCCCAGATGATCCGGCTGGGCCAGGGCGTCATCGCCCTGGGCGTACTCATCCTGCTGCTGCCCCTGCACATTTACGCCACCCTGGCGGGGCTGGCGCTGGTGGGGCTGGGGTGCGCCCCCATCTACCCCTGCGTCATCCACTCCACCCCCGACCACTTCGGCGCGGACAAATCCCAGGCGGTCATCGGCGTGCAGATGGCCAGCGCCTATGTGGGCACCTGCCTGATGCCCCCCCTGTTCGGGCTGGTCTCCGATTTTATCAGCCCGGCGCTGTTCCCCCTCTACCTGCTGGCCATCCTGGCCGTCATGGCCTTCTCCCACGAGGCGCTGCTGCGCCGCGCCGGGGGCTGAGGCCCATGTTCGAAAAAAAGCCCGGGACGCGCTGTGTATCCACCGCGTCCCGGGCTTTTTTGGCCCGTTCAGGCCAGCTTTTCAAAGAAACCGTCGATTTTCTTTTTGATCTCCTCCGGCTTCAAGTATTTGAGCAGATACCCCATCGGCTTCAGGGCGAGCAGCTTGCGCACCACGTCCGGGTCCCCCCGTCCGGTGAGGAACACCACGGGAAGGTCCGCGAACGCCGGGTCCGAGCGGAGCATTTCCAGGGTCTGCCGCCCGTCGCACACCGGCATCTCGTAGTCCAGCAACACCATGTCCGGCCGGTCCAGGGTGATGGTGCGGATGGCGGCCACCCCCGACTCGGCCAGCGACACCTCGTAGTCCTTCTCCAGCAGCCTCCTCATGGCCTCGCGCATGGTCAGCGAGTCGTCCACCACCAGCACCCGCCGCTTCCCGGAGGACTCCTCCCGGCGCGCCAGGTAGTCCTGGATTTCGGTCATGGCGTTCTCCGCCTGGATGGGGGTGCCCACCCCGCTCTCCAGCAGGTGGGGCGCAATGACGCAGTAGGCGAAGTACCCCGCGCCGCTGGTGTTGAACAGCAGGCTCACCTGGGGCTTTTCCCGCTCGAACACCTTGTGGAACTGCTCGTAGGACAGCAGGTTCTCCTCCCTCAGCTCCTGCCCGCCAAAGGCGGGCACCAGCTCCATCACCCGGCCCACAAACTGCCGTGCCGTATACCGGGCGGCGTTGATGAGCATGGAGTCCAGCTTGTTGGTCTGAAGGCCCAGCACCTTGCCCACGGTATTGAGCAGCAGCTTCTCATCGAAGACCATAATGACCTCCTGCCGCTTCTCGTCCCCCTTGGCGCCGTAGACCAGGCGGTAGTACACCCCCTTGCCGAACTTCTCCCCGCCGTAGGCGTTGCTGATGGCCTGGGATTCCAGCTGGAACATGTCGAACACCAGCTGGACGATCACCTTTTTCAGCGCCTCCATCTCCTCCTCCGGCAGCAGGTCCCGCCACTGGCTGCTGCGCCCGCCGGTGATGGCCTGGTCCTCCGTCAGCGTGTGGCCGATGAGCCACCCCGCGCACACGCCCAGGAAATGGTTCACCGAATCCGGGTTGTAATCCGTCTCCTCCAGCTCCTGCTCCAGCACGGGCAGCGTATTCTCCCGGAATTCCTTGTGGATATGCCGGTGCGTCTCCAGCCCCTCGTAGCCGATGGAGGCCATATAGGCCTCCTCGTCCTCAAAATGCTTCGTGGTGTGGCTCTTGAAGTATTTCACGCCCTCCTGGCACGCCCAGCGGCTTTTCTCCTCCCCGTACTCAAAAAGCCGGTTGATGATTTTGAAAAGCCGCTGGTGTTCCTTGTCGATGGCCTCCACGCCGATGTTGAAACTGTCCTGCCAGACTAGCTGACTGTCCATATAGACCCCTCCCCGCTTGATCCCTTCAAGCACATTGTTCGCTAAATTTTCCATTGCAGCCCTTATCCAAGCCATACTGCGCATGTCTTGTACATTGTACCACAGCCGCCGCCCCGCGTCTACTCCAAAAAAGGGCTGAAGCGGAAAAGGGCCCGCGTCCCACGCCGCCCTCTCCCAGCCTTGACTGTAGAGAGACAGGATATTTGAGAAATGCGGGATAACCCGGGACAGGGCGGGAA
>CATABD010000035.1 GCA_949494735.1 uncultured Oscillospiraceae bacterium | reverse complement strand
CGCCCTCTGCTTCAGTTCACGGCTTGTTCCACACCATTCGGATGTGGGGGATGCCGTCCTCCAGAAATTCCTGGGAAGTCTGGACGAAGCCCGCCTTCTCGTAGAGTTCCCTGGCGTAGGTCTGGGCCTCGATGGTGATGGTGTCCGCCCCGAATTTCTCCTGGGCGGCGCGGATGCCCTCGGCCACAATGCGCCCGCCCAGGCCCTGGCGGCGCTTCACCGCGATGACCCGGCCGATAGACGCGGTGTCGAAGGTGGCGTGGGGGGGCAGCAGGCGCAGGTAGGCCTGGATGCCCTCTTCATCGCGCAGCCACAGGTGGTAGGCGGCGGGGTCGTACTCGTCCACCTCCGGGTAGGCGCACTGCTGCTCCACGATGAACACCGCCACCCGCAGCTTGTAGATCTCAAACAGTTCGTCCCGGGTGAGCTGGGAAAAATGCTTGACAATCAGCTCCATGGTTTTGTCCTCCACTGTATGTTTCACACCGCCTGCCAGTGTCCAGGCACAAGCGGCAGCACAAATAGGGGTGTCCGCGTTGAAAGCCGCTGGCGCCGGGGCTTGGATAAGCCCTGCGTATAGGGCTCTCCCGTAAAACGGGGATTCTAAAGGGGGAGGCCGACTATGGGAACGGCCCGCCCTTTGGGCCGTTCCCATTCGGAGGCCGTCCCCTTTAGCGCGCTCTTGGTTCCTTTCTCTCGCGTGAGAGAAAGGAACATTACTCGCTCCTCAGCGCCTCCACCGGGTCCTTCTTGGCCGCGCCCCGGGAGGGCACCAGCCCCGCGAACACGGTGAGCGCCACGCTGATACACACCAGGATGGCCCCCGCCCCGGCGGGCAGCACCGCCGTGAGGTCGTCCAGCCCCGTCAGGTTGTGGATGACGGCGTTGATGGGGAAGGTGGCCGCCACGCTCACCAGGATGCCCAGCACGCCCGCAGCCAGCCCCACAATGAGGGTCTCGGCGTTGAACACCCGGGACACGTCCCGCTTGGACGCGCCCACGGCCCGGAGAATGCCGATCTCCTTGGTGCGCTCCAGCACGGAGATGTTGGTGATGATGCCGATCATGATGGACGACACCACCAGGGAGATGGATACAAAGGCGATGAGCAGGTAGCTGATGCCACTGATGATGCCGGTGATGGAGCTCATCAGCAGCGCCACGTAGTCGGTGTAGGTGATCTCGTCCTCCTCGTTGTCCACGCCGTCGTTGTAGGCCTGGATCAGGTCGGCGATCTCGTCTTTCTGGGCGAAGGTGGTGGCGTATATGCTGATGGCGGAGGGGGAGTCCAGCCGGGTGTAGCCCAGCAGGTCCAGGTTGTCCTCATAGGTGGAGGAAGACCGGGTGGGGGGCATATAATGGTCGTACAGGTAGACAAATTGCCAGTCCTCAAAGGGCTGGGCGGCAATGGCCGACGGGGAGAGGCCTCTCGCCAGCGCCGCGTCCAGCATGGCGGCCAGCTGGTCCTGGCTCATGGCCCCCAGCTGGGCCTGGACGCCCTGGGCATACTGCTCCCGGACGGACTGGGCGATGGCCTCCTCCACCTTGGAGAACAGCTCGTCGTCGCCCATGTCGGCGATGTAGCCCCGGACGGTGTCCCCGTCCACCCCCATCTCGTCCGCGTACTGCTCCACGATCATGTCCTCGATGGCCTGCCGGGTGAGGCCCGCCATCTGCTGCTCCACCACCATATCCACATACTCCTGGGAGGGCTGGCCCATCACGTCCACATAGGCCGCCGCTTTCTCCTGGGCGGTCAGCGTACTCAAATGTTCCGTGACGGCCTCGGCCTTCTCCTCCTCGGTGGGCTCCACGTCGTCGTCCTTGGGGAAGGGCAGGTTGACGATCACGTCGGTGTCCGGGTCGTCCAGCTGGGTCTTCAGAATTTCGGTTTCCCCGGTGGTCTCGATGGCGAAGCGGGTGAGGGCGCTGGTGTAGCCGATGCCGCCGGACAGCATCCCGTTCCCTCCCTCCAGGGGCCGGGCAATGCCGGAAACCTTCAGGCGGATGCCGGTGTCCTCGCTGTTGTAGAGGAAATCCATCCCCGCCTCGGTGGCGGACATGTCGGTGTAGGTGTCCGTGGCCGGGTCGTGCTGGTAGTACTCCGCCGGGAGGATGAGCTTGAAGCCCAGACTGCACAGCTCCTCGTAGCCCCAGCTCATCTCACCGATCTCCACCGTCTCCCCCTTGGACATGGACACCATGGCCTCCTCCATGTCGTCGTGGGGCATCAGGCCCAGGGCGTAGAGCATCAAATCGGAGATCTCGTTGTTCCCGTCCACGAACAGAATGACCTCGTCGTAGTCCTCCGGCCAGCCGCCGTACAGCAGCTCGTAGTCGGCCTGCACCTGGGGGGCGATGAGCTGGCCGTCCTCGCCGGGGAGCAGCTCCTCCCACACGTCCATGGCGGAGTACATGGAGCCCATCTGCTCAAAGTAGGACGAGTAGTCCCCGCCGTACATGGCGGCCATGGCGTCCTGCATCAGGGCCATCACGTCGGATTTGATGATGTCCCCGTTTTCGTCCTGGGTGTAGATGTCGAAGTCAAAGTCGTAGCTGTAGTGGATGTTGGCCATGTCCTTGATGCCGCCGCCCCCGTTGTCCAGATACTCCTTGAAGGCCACCAGGTTGTTGGTCTCCACCTCGGCGTTGAGCATGGAGTCCATCATGTCGTACATGACGGTGGAGGCGTACACCCGGTCAGGGTCGGGATTGGCGCCGCCCTCCCCGCCCCCGGCCTGGCTGTGCCGCGCCCCCATGAGGGAGGCCATCATGGCGGTCATGTCGGTGCTCTCCGCCTGGATGGTGAGGGGATAGCTGGACAGGGTGTCCTCCTGCACCTGGTTGATATAGTCGTTGATGCCGGCGGACAGGGCCAGGATGAGGGCGATGCCGATGATGCCGATGGAGCCGGCGAAGGCGGTGAGCACCGTGCGGCCCATTTTGGTGCGCAGGTTGGTCAGCGACAGGGACAGGGCGGTGAGGAAGGACATGGAGGGCTTTTTCTCCGCCCTGGCCTGCTTCCCGGTGAGGACGGGGGCCTGCTCCTGGGAATGGTAGGGGTTGGAGTCGCCGGTGACCCTGCCGTCCTTCAAAGTGACGATGCGGGTGGAGTACTGCTGGGCCAGCTCCGGGTTATGGGTGACCATGATGACCAGCCGGTTCCGGGCCACCTCCTTCAAAAGCTCCATCACCTGCACGCTGGTCTCGCTGTCCAGCGCGCCGGTGGGCTCGTCGGCCAGGAGGATGTCCGGGTCGTTGATGAGGGCCCGGGCGATGGCCACCCGCTGCATCTGCCCGCCGGACATTTGCGACGGCACCTTGTTCAGCTGGTCCCCCAGCCCCACCTGTTCCAGCGCCTCCACCGCCCGGCGGCGGCGCTCCTTCTTGGACACGCCCGCCAGGGTGAGCGCCAGCTCCACGTTGGCCAGCACGCTCTGGTGGGAGATCAGGTTGTAGCTCTGGAACACGAAGCCGATGGAGTGGTTGCGGTAGGCGTCCCAGTCCCCGTCCTTGTAGTCCTTGGTGGAGCGGCCGTTGATGATGAGGTCGCCGCTGGTGTAGCGGTCCAGCCCGCCGATGATGTTCAGCGTGGTGGTCTTGCCGCAGCCGGAGGGGCCCAGGATGGACACGAACTCGTTTTCCCGGAACTCCAGATCCACCCCCCGCAGGGCGTCGATGGTATTGCCCCCCAGGGTGTACTGTTTCGTAATGCCAACAAGTTTCAGCATGATTTTTGGTCTCCTTTGGTTTGGTCAAATAGGTAGTCCAGCATATTCTCAATGGCCTGAAGCCCGCGGACCAGTTCCTCCCGCTCCTCCTCGGGCCGGGCGTTGACCAGCGCCAGATAGCGATCCAGCCGCCGCTGGAGGCGGGTCATTGTCTCCCGGCCCCTGGCCGTCAGGGAGAGGGTGACCACCCGCCGGTCAGGGCAGCTGCGCCGCCGGGTGAGAAAGCCCTCCTTCTCCAGCTTTTTGCACAGGGAGGAGGCGTTGGCCTGGCCCATGGCGGTGATCTCGCTGATATCGCCCACCGTCGCGTCCTGGCGGCACAGCTGGAGCAGCACCCGGGCCTGGAGGGGCGTGAGCCCCTCCGCCTGCACCATAGGCTCCAGCAGGCGGGAGGTTTTGGCTTTCAGGGTCTGGAATACGGCGAGGATGGAAATATGCTCGCCCTCATGCACAGAATCACCTCCAGATATATTTGCTTCACATATATTAGCGCGGACGATTTCCCGTGTCAAGGAAAATATATGTTGTTCACATATTGTTTACAGGCGCGAAAAAGCCCCCTCCTGGATGGGAGGGGGCCGGGATTACCGCTTCCCCGACAGGGCGAAGCCCAGCACCGTCCCGCACAGCCCCCCGATGATGTGGGTGAGCTGGGAGATGTTGTCCTTGACGAAGATGGCGTCCCACAGCTCCCCGCCCAGGTAGAACACCGCCACCAAAATCAGGGTGGTGGGGATGGTGCCGTTGCGCACGCCCCCGAAGGAGGAGAGCAGGATCATCATGAACACGATGCCCGACGCGCCCAGCAGGGCGGTATGGGGGAAGAAGATGAACTGCACCAGCCCGGACACCAGGGCGGTGAACAGGATGGCCCACAGCACGTTCCAGCTGCCGAAGCGGTCCTCCAGGTTGGGGCCCAGCACCAGGATGAGCACCATGTTGCCGATGTAGTGGGCGTAGCCGCTGTGGCCCAGCACGTGGCCGAAAAAGCGGAACCAGGCCAGCGGATCGGCCAGGGAGCACTGGTAGACGGAGAACAGGCGGGCGTTGGCCCAGCCCCCGGTGAGGTAGTTGGCTGCCAGCGCCAGCAGGGACAGCAGGGCGAAGGTGAGGGCCACCGGGGCGTTGTAGGAGATCTTCATGGTGGGGCGGTTCATATCGCTGCGGGCCATATTGGTCACCTCGAAGTATAATACTGCCAACCGCAGGGGCGGCTGGCAGTATTATACCCGAGTTTTGGCAAAAAGGGAAGGGGAATTTATGCGCCCGGGGATTGCGGTGGCAGCCTGGGATCAGGCCCCCGCTGCTGGGAAGGCGCTGCCGGGGCGCGTTGCCTTTTTTAGATAAATCGGGGGAGGTATAAAGAGCGTTATATGTTGATTCTTCACAGGTTCTGTGGTATGATAATACTGAAAGAGAAGTGATTTTGAGCCCCATCCCTTTTATGTCCCGCATTACACCATTGATAGCGTAATTGCCTTTTTGCGGTAGAATAACGGATGCCGTATTGCTGGCGGTGTTTTTTCAACACTGGATACAGGGAGGGAGTTTTCTATGGGAAAAAACGATATGGCGCGGCTGTCCTGGTGGGCCCATTGGTACTTGCCCCAGGGGGAGGCGGAGGGCGTTATTGCCGGCTATGGGGATGAGGCGGGCGCGGCGCCTCGCGCCGGCGGGGAACGGCCGCGGGAAGCGGCAAAGAAATTTGTCCGGCCCCAATCCTATTACGTTTGGCTGGGTGTGTTCGCAATTTTGGCCGCCTGCGCCGTGATTCCCGTGCTGAGTTCCAAAAAATTCGGGTTGGAAGCACTGCGCGTCGTTTGGAAAAGCCTGTTTTCCACTGGCTTCCCGTTATACCGCATCTTTCTGGCGGTAGGGGTGGCACTGCCCCTGGTCTGGTTCCGGCGGCGGAAGGGGGATAAAAACCCGCCCTTGCCAAAGCCGGCTGCCGTTATGCTGGCAATATTGGTGATAACGATGGGAATTATGTGGTGGATGCTGTGCGGGCCTGTCCATATGCCCTTCACCGGCGACGGCCCCATTTTGGCGGGGATGTATGCCGGGGAACTCAACGCGCTGTTCTTCAAAGGCGTTGCCGCGCTGCTGGCGGCAGCGGGTGTGGCGGGGCTGGTGAACGCCCGCGCCGTTGACCGCCGGTGGCGGGCGGTGTATGTCCTCAGCCTGTGCGCGCTGATGATGGCGCTGAAAATCTCAAGTATGTTCGTTTATTTTGATGTGTCCTCTACTCCAATCGAGTGGGCCTTTTCAACCATGCTGGAACTCACTGTGGTGGGGATCGCCGGGGCTGGGGCGGCCCTGTGCTGGTAAAGCTCAACAGGGCCGCGCCTGTTTCCACAGAATAAAAAGTCCGGGAAAGTTTCCCGGACTTTTTCGTTGGGCTCCCGCCCTCGCTCCGCTCCAAGCTCCCTCGCTGTCCGCTTCTCCGCGCTTCTGCGGTGTCACGCTGCGAAGCGGCCAGGGCGCTCGGTCGCTTTCGCTGCGGCTCAAGCAAAACCCAGTCCCCCTGCGGGGCCTTGGGCTTTTGCTTTCGCTCCGCTCCAAGCTCCCTTGCTGTCCGCTTCTCCGCGCTTCTCAAACATCCCACTTGAGCGGCCCGCCATCCTTATCCACCAGGGGGCACAGCCCGCCCGCGTAGCCGGACTGGGCAAACAGGTACTGCACGCCGGTGGCGGTGTCCATCAGCACCATGCGCTGGGGGGCGCTCAGGCCGTTGCCCTCCGAGTGAATAACTTGAAAGCGGTCGTTTTTTGCCATGGGTATCCCTCCTTCTTTTCTAACAAATAATATTATAGTGTAAATTACATGAACCTGTCAAGACGGGACCGGCCATTTTTATGAATTCTTAATTTTGAGCCGGACGGTGGAAAACACCAGCGCCGCCATGGCCGCGCACATGACCACGCCGTTGACCCGCACCGCCCAGTCGGGCAGGGGGGAGGAGAGCCGCCCCACCGTCCACAGCGTCACCGACAGGAACAGCGTCAAAAGGCTTACCAACTGTAATTTTTTCATGAAATATCCTCCTTTGGAATCAGCGCCGCCATGTCGGCGGGCAGGGGGGCGGCAAAGCGCAGCCGCTCCCCGGTGACCGGGTGCAGAAGCTCCAGCCGGGCGGAGTGGAGGGCGGGGCGGGCAATCAGCGCCCGGTCCTCCCGCCCGTACAGGAAATCCCCGGTGAGGGGGCAGCCGATGTGGGCCATGTGCACCCGGATCTGGTGGGTGCGGCCCGTATCCAGCTCCAGCTCCAAAAGGGTGCGGGGGCCCAGGGGGCGAGCCACTTTATAGCGGGTGCGGGCGGGCCGGCCGTCCGGGCGCACCTCCCGGGCCATGAGAGAGCCCTCCGCCCGGCCGATGGGGGCGTCGATCACGCCGGAGGGGGCGGGGGGCGCGCCGTCGCACACCGCCAGGTACACCCGGCGGAAGGCCCCGGAATGGAGCTGGTTTTTCAGCTTCTCCTGGGCGTGGGGATGCTTGGCCGCGACGACCAGCCCGGAGGTGCCCTTGTCCAGCCGGTGGACGGGGTGGAAATCGGACTCCTCCCCGCACTCTTTGTAATGATACATCAGAAAATTACCCAGGGTATCGTCAAAGTGGCCGTGGCCTGGGTGGACCAGCACCCCGGGGGCCTTGTTGAGCACGACAAGGTCCCCGTCCTCGTACACGATGTCCAGCGGGCCGGGGGCGGGCGCCACGCCGGAGGAGATCACTGGGTCGGTGAGGCGGACGGCCAGCGTCTGCCCCTCTTGGGCCCGGACGCGGACGTTCACCCGCGCGCCGTCCAGGGTGACGCCGTCCTCCAGCCACTTCACCCGGCGCAGCACCGTGCCGGACAAGCCCAAGCGGCGGCGCAGGAGGGTGTTCACCTCCAGCCCCGCCAGCTCAGGGGTGATGTTTAAGGTGAGATACCGGGCGCTCACAGCTTTTTGGACAGGTAGAGGCAGGCGATGAGCCAGATGACGACGTACACCGCCACCACCCCCAGCACCGCCAGGGCGGCAGCCATGCTCACCGCCACCAGCACGAACATGGAGGCCGCGGCGGCAAAAAAGGTAAACATCCCGGCAAACTGGAAGGACTGGTTGATGATGGTTTTCTCCCGCTCGTCCTGCTCCTGGATCTTGGCCTTTTTCCGGGCCGCCGGGTTGGACAGCAGGTAGGTCACCCGCACCAGCAGGAGCACCGCCCCGAGGCAGATGCCGCTGGCCCCGCCCAGGTAGAAGCCCCGGGCGAAGTCGGGCAGCACGTCGCTGCCGTCCACCAGCAGGAAGTAGCACAGGATGCCCACCACCCCCACCGCCAGCAGGCCGAAGCCCACCCAGCGGCGGCGGCGCAGGGAGCGCTCGAAGTCGGACGCGTCAAAGAGGTGCATCAGCATGGCGTGTCCTCCCCCCGGCCCAGCAGGCGCAGCTTGAAGGCGTGGAACCTGTCAAACAGGGGCCGGGTCTTGGGCGAGCCGTAGAGCAGGCCGATGAGCATCGCGCCGCAGGCCGCGCCGGACAGGAAGTGGGCGATGGTGGCCGCGGGGCCCCCCAGCTCCAGCACGTGGCGGATGAACAGGGAGATGAACAGCAGGGCGAAGCCCACGAACAGGGCGGGATTCACTTGGAAATTACAGTTGCGCTTCATAATTTCTCCTCCTTACATATACGGGTCAGTATTTGCGCTGGAAGTACCAGCACAGGGCCTCGGCGGCCAGCCGCCGGGCCATGTACAGCCAGAACGGGATGTTGTGGGCCAGGACGGGGTCGTAAAAGACGGCGTACAACAGGGCGGCCGCCAGGAGCGCCACGTCCTCCGCCTGGGAGCAGCGCCACGCGGCCCGCCGGCGGATCATCTGCACCCGCTCGTCCCCGTCCTCCGCGTCCAGCTCCCGCCGCTCCTCGGGGGGCAGCTCCTGGTAGCGCTCCCGCTGGAAGAAGAGGAGGGCCAGGACAAAAATGCCGCCGCCCACGAGCCCGCCGGACAGCCGCTCCCGCAGGAGGGCGGGGGCGAAGGGCAGGGCCAGCAGGAGGCCGGCGGCGATCACCCCGGCGGCCAGGGCCCACATCCATTTGGCCGGTTTTTGTTTGAATGAGCTCATGGCGATTCCTCCTCAAATAAGAATATGTCCTCGATGGTGGTCTCAAAATATTTCGCGATCTTGTGGGCCAGCAGGAGGGAGGCGTTGTATCGCCCGCTCTCCAGCGAGATGATGGTCTGCCGGGTGACGGCCACCGCCTCGGCCAGCTCCGCCTGGGAAATGCGCCGGGCCTTGCGCAGCTCGGCGATGCGGTTTTCCATGTCATCCCTCCTTACGAGGTAAGTAGTCTGCTCCATTTCAGTCCTCCTTGCCGTCGTCCCCGTCCTTTTTCCTTCTGGAAAAGGCCAGGGCGGCGGCGCTCACGCACAGCAGGATGGCCGCGATCGCGCCAATGGTATCCATAATAATTCACCTCCAAGAATGTAAAGTTCGCTTTACGGTCTGAGTATAGCACGCTTTACATTTCATGTCAAGTGTGTTTTACATTTTCCCGGAAGAAATTTTTGGAGGGCAAAAAAGCGCCCGGCCGTTTGGCCGGGCGCTTCGGGCGTCTCGCGCTATTCCGCTGATATCATATAATAATACACAGGCTGGCCGCCGGACAGCAGGGGGATCTCGGCGTTGGGGCACTGCTCCTGGAAGATGGACAAGGCCTCGCCCGCCTGCTCCTCCGTCACGTCCTCGCCGTAGAAGATGCTGATGAACTCGGCGTTCTGCTGGCTGCCCGACTGGGCCAGGTGGGTCAGAAGCCTGCCGATGTCCTGATCGGTGGCGAAGAGCTGGCCCTCTGCCAGGGCCATGTAGTCCCCTTCGTGGATTTTGAAGCCGTCGAAGTCGGAGTCCCGGGCGGCGTAGGTGATCTCGGAGGTGCGCACATTTTTGCGGGCCTCCTCCATGGCGGCGGCGTTGGATTCGGCGTCCGCCTCCGGGTCCAGCACCAGCATGGCGGAGATGCCCTGGGGGACGGTGCGGGTGGGGATGACCACCACCTGCTTGTCGGGGACAAAGCCCACGCACTGCTGGGCGGCCATGATGATGTTTTTGTTGTTGGGCAGGACGAACACCACCTCGGCGGGGGTGCTGTCGATGGCCCGCAGGATGTCTTCGGTGGAGGGGTTCATGGTCTGGCCGCCGGAGATGATGGCGTCCACCCCCAGGTCCTGGAACACGCTGGCCATGCCCCCGCCCGCGCACACGGACACCACGCCGTATTTCTTCTCCGGGGCGGCCACCGTCCACTTCCCGGCGCTGTTCTCCTGGGCCTCCAGCTCGGCCTCCACCTGCTCCAAATCGTCGGTGGACTGGGCCTTTTTGCCCGCGGCCAGCTCCTCGGCCTGGGTGCGCATGTTCTCAATCTTGGCCAGCTCCAGGGTGCCGTATTTCTGGGCCTCGCTCAGCGCCGCGCCGGGGATGTCGGTGTGGACGTGGACCTTGAAGGACTCGTCGTCCTCGCCGATGACCAGGCTGTCGCCGATGCTGTTCAGGTAGGCGCGGAAGGGGTCGATGGATTTATCCGCCGTTTTGCGCACGATGAACACCGTGTCGAAGGTGAAGGTGATGTCCTCCTCGGACAGGGCGGCAAAGTCGGCGCTCTCCTTGGCGGGCAGCCCGCTGTCCTCCTCCTCCGGGACGGGCAGGCCCCGCAGCTCGTCCAGCATCCCCTGGAGGATGCACAAAAAGCCCTTGCCCCCCGCGTCCACCACCCCGGCCTTCTTCAGCACCGGGTTCTGGTTCACCGTGTCCGCCAGGGCAACCTGGCCTTCGGCGATGGCGGCCTCCAGCACCGCCTCCACGCTGTTGCGCTCCTGGGCGGCCTCGGACGCCTTGGCGGCGGCCAGGCGGGACACCGTCAAGATGGTGCCCTCGGCGGGCTTCATCACCGCCTTGTAGGCGGCGGAAACCCCCTCGTTCAAGGCGGCGGCAAAGGCAATGCCGTCCGCCTCGTCCCGCTCCTTCAGCCCCTTGGACACGCCCCGGAACAGCAGGGACAGGATGACCCCCGAGTTGCCCCGGGCCCCCCGGAGCAGGGCGGAGGCGTTGACGGAGGCGGCCTTGCCGATGGACTGGGCCGGTTTCTTCTTTGCCTCGGCGGCGGCGGTGCCGATGGTCAGGGACATGTTGGTGCCGGTGTCCCCGTCGGGGACGGGGAATACGTTCAGGTCGTTGATGGCCTGCTTCTGGACGCTGATGGAGGCGGAGCCGTGGATCACCATGCGCTGAAACAGCGCGCCGTCGATGATGTCTACCATAGTTTGGATATCCTCTCTTTCTGGGCCGGTTCAGCCGATCACCATGGAATCCACGCAGACGTTGACGCTGCGCACCTCCACCCCGGTGAGGCGGTGGACGTTGTACTTCACTTCGTTCTGGATGGACTGGCCCACCGCCACCAGGTTCACCCCGTTGTCCACGATGATGTGCAGGTAGATGGAGATGGACTGGTCGTCGTTGTAGACGATCTTCACGCCCTTGGACATGGATTCCCGCCGCAGCAGGTGGACCAGCCCGTCGGTCTTGGAGCGGAACGCCATGCCCTTCACGCCGTAGCAGCTGGTGGCTACCGCGCCGGTGAGGTTGGAGTATACGTCGCTGGTCAGGCGGACGAGACCCTTTTCAGTCTGTATTTTCATGGGAACCTTCCTTTCTTTGCGCGCAAGGGGGCTGCCGTTTCTGTTTCATTCGCTCCCCATATTGTATTCTATTTCATTGGAAAATACAAGCCCGTTTTGTTGCCGAAATATTTGGGGACTCCCCGGGTATTTTGGGGAGTTTTCCCCCTTGGCCTCCGGCGGGGTACTTTCTGCCCGTGCAGAAAGTACCCAAAGACACGCCCAAGGGGGAGGCCGCCGGTTCGCACAGCCCACAGGGCGGGCTGCGCGCTCAGGACGGGCTCCCCCTTGAGAATCCCCCGGTTCTGCGGGGGAGCCCGGTACGGGAGCGGGTGCGCGCCCTTCCGGCGCGCGGCGCTTTCGACGCGGCTGCCCCCATTTGCGCTGCCGCCCGTGTCCGGACACCGCCCGCAGCCCGGCCCCCGGGGCCGCGCCTCAGTGCCGCAGAGTGCAAAGCATCCCGCCGCCATTCGGAAAAGGGGGCTTTTTGGCAAAAGATCACCCCGGACAGATGTCCGGGGCGAGGGTGCGGACAATCTCAAGGAAGAAGTGTGTCATACGGGACGTTTAAAATGTCCCGCAGGGCGCGCAATTCCGCCGCATAGATGTGGCGCTGGCCTACTTCCATTTTGGCGACGGCGCTGCGGGTTACGTCACATCCCTTGGTTTGAAGGCGGGCGGATAACTGCGCCTGCGTTAAACCGCGCGCCTCCCGCAGGGCACGTATTTGCCGGCCTACGATGAAATCATAGGAGTAATCCACGCAGTCACCACCATTGCACTCATATCAGAGCAAGCTTAATCTTGATACTACCCCAAATGTGTGCTATCATTGCACCCGTATAGGTGCAATGATAAATTTTTTAGGAGGTGCAAGGTGGATTTGTTAATGAATGAACCGGGTTCCGAGGCCCCTTATCGGGAGATGTACCTGAGGCTGTTCCGGGCGGCAGCGTAAACAGGGGGAACCGGGTGGAAAGCCGCTGGTGCCGGAAGGGGCTGCGCCTCAGCGCCGCAAAGTGCAAAACATCCCTGCCATGAAGGCAGGGATGTTTCTATTCGGACTGTTCGTTGTGTATTTCTTCCAGGCACTGTGGCGACAATATTGTTAAAGCTGGTGTTGTGCTTGGCCGCGAGGGCGTTGAGCTCGTCAATGACAGTTTGGCGCAGGTAAATGCTTTTATAAGTGGATTCCACCTTGTTCCGCGCCTTTTTTGGCTGAAACGGCATCCTATTCACCTCATGAGGCAAGGGAGAGCTTATTCGTGCGTTTCGCTGTCATAATCCTTCAGGCACTGTTCAATCATGCTCACAACAATGGCATTGAAGCTGGTTTCGTTTTCCGCCGCCAGCTTTTCGATTTTGTCAATGGTGCGCTGGCGCAGATATATCGTTTTATAGGCGGCTTCGCCCTTACGTTGAATATTATTGGGGCCAAACGGCATATTCAATCACCTCAACAGAATTTTAACTTATTTCCTGTGGTATTTATAAGGTAAAATTAAGCAATTTTTAAGTGGTAAATAAATTGTAATTACAATGCATACATGCTATAATCTGTTAGAGGTGAAAAATATGGCGGATTATCAAGAAATGTATCTGACACTGTTCCGGGCGGCGGCAAAGGCCATCGAGCTGCTGGACAGGGGGAAGGGGATGGAGGCCCGGGCGCTGCTGATCCGGGCGCAGCAGGAGACGGAGGAGCTTTATATCGAAGGGGAATAAAAAGGAAGTACGGCCCGGACGGCGCGCAGCTGAGGCGCGAAACCGTGGGCCGTACTTTTTTTCTGTGCCTGGATACGGGCGGCAGCATAAACAGGGGGGAACGGGTGGAAAGCCGCCGGCGCCGGAAGGGCCTGCGCCCGCCCTCCGTATAGGGCGTCCCCCGCGCCGGGGGTTCTTAGGGGACAGCGCGCCTGTGAGAACCGAACGCGCCCTTGGCGTTCGGATTTGAACCGGCGGGCGGCCCCCTAAGTGTGTCTTTGCCTACTTTCTGCACAAGCAGAAAGTAGGTTGCCTCACTCCATGAGGGAGCACACCAGCTCGGTATAGGCCGCCGGGTCCTCGATGGGCAGGCCGGCGATGAGCAGGGCCTGGTGGTAGAGCACCTGGACGTACTTGGCGGCGCGGTCCTTGTCGTCCGCGTCCAGGGCGGATTTGAGCGCCGCGAAGGGGGCGGCGGCGGGGTTGAGCTCCAGCACGTGCTCGGCCTTCATGGGGCCCATGGGGGAGGGGCCCTCCAGCTTGGAGAAGTATTTCTCCATCTCCAGGGACATGGGGCCGTCCGCCGTCATGCACACCGGGGCGGTCTTGAGAATTTTGGACACCCGGGCCTCCTTGATTTTGTCCCCCAGGGTCTCCTTCACAAAGTCCAGGACGGGCTTGGCCTGCTCAGCTTTCTTTTCCTGCTCCGCCTTTTCCTCGTCGGTCTCGGGCAGGGCGTCCGGGTCGGATACCGGCTTCAGCGCCTTGCCCGACACCTCCCGCAGAGCCTGCATGACGAACTCGTCCACCTCCTCGGTGAGGTACAAGATCTCCCAGCCCTTGTCGGCGATGCGCTCCACCTGGGGCAGGCGGGCGGCCTGCTCCTTGGTATCGGCGCACACGTAGTAGATAAACTCCTGCCCCTCGCCCATGCGCTCCACATACTCGGCCAGGGAGGCCAGCTTGCCCTCCTTGGAGGTGGTGAAGAGCAGCAGGTCCTGCAAAAGCTCCTTCTTGGCCCCGTAGCCCTCGGTGACGCTGTACTTGAGCTGGCGGCCGAAGGCGGCCCAGAACTTCTCGTATTTTTCCCGGTCGTCCTTCATCAGCTTGACCAGCTCGTTCTTGATCTTCTTCTCCAGGGCGGCGGCGATGATCTTCAGCTGGCGGTCGTGCTGGAGCAGCTCCCGGGAGATGTTCAGCGAGAAGTCGGGGGAGTCCACCACGCCCTTCACGAACCGGAAGCAGTCGGGGAGCAGGTCGGCGCACTTGTCCATGATGAGCACCCCGGAGGAGTAGAGCTGGAGGCCCTTCTCATACTCCCGGGTGTAGAAGTCGTAGGGGGTGGCGGAGGGGATGAAGAGCAGGGCCTTGAAGGTCACGGTGCCCTCGGAGGAGGTGGTGACGGTGGCCAGGGGAGGCTGCCAGTCGCCGAACTTCTCCCGGTAGAAGCTGTCGTATTCCTCCTGCTCCACCTTGGAGCGGGGGCGCTGCCACAGGGGCACCATGGAGTTGATGGTCTTTTCCTCCACCACCGTCTCCCACTCCGGCTTGTAGTCGTCCGGGGCGTCCTCCGGTTTCTCCTTCTGCCGGTAGTCCTCCACCTCCATGCGGATGGGGTGGCGGATATAGTCGGAATACTTCTTAATCAGGGCTTGCAGGCGGGAGGTTTCCAGGTACTCGCCGTAGGTTTCCTCCTCGCTGTCGGCCTTGATGTGCATGACGACGTCGGTGCCGGGGGCGTCCTTTTCGCATTCGGTGATGGTGTAGCCGTCCGCCCCGGAGGACTTCCAGCAGTGGGCCGTGTCCTCCCCGTGGCGGCGGGTGATGACGGTCACCTCGTCCGCCACCATAAAGGCGGAGTAGAAGCCCACGCCGAACTGGCCGATGATGTCCGCCGCGCTGTCCTTCTCCATGCCCTCCTTGAACTGGAGGGAGCCGCTGCGCGCGATGGTGCCCAGGTTCTGCTCCAGCTCCTGGGCGGTCATGCCCACGCCGTTGTCCGACACCGTGAGGGTCCGGGCGTCCTTGTCCGGGGTCACGGTGATGCGCATGTCCCCCCGCTTGACCTTCACCGTGTCGTCCGTCAGGGACAGATAGGCCAGCTTGTCGATGGCGTCGCTGGCGTTGGAGATGATCTCCCGGAGGAAGATCTCCTTGTGGGTGTAGATGGAGTTGACCATCAGGTCCATCAGCCGCTTGGATTCCGCTTTGAACTGCTTCTTTGCCATAATTCGCGCACCTCATTATATTAAAATTTAAAAAAACAAGGTTTTAGCACTCTGAAAGAAAGAGTGCTAACGGTATGATAATACACCGGTTTGGATTTTGCAAGGGGTATCGCAGAAAATTCACAAATTTCCCGGAATATCCGGGGGTCCGCTGGACAAAATATGGCTGGATGAAAGAATCAGGTCGGGAAGAAGGAAAAGGATGAAAGTTTTGGTTGCCTTTACTTACACGTGGTGTTATAATGTGTTGATGGGAAATGGGCTCCCCGGCGAGGGCTGTGGTTGAGCGGTTTCCCCTTTGTGAAGATTTTTAGAGGGAACCACCCCTCTTTACCCATTAAACCGGTATTGCCGGGAGTCAGAGGTGCTGATTTGAAAAAGTATGTGATTCACGGCGGGCGTCCGCTGTATGGCAAGGTTGAGATCAGCGGCGCCAAGAACGCCGCCGTCGGTATTATCCCCGCGGCCCTTTTGGTGGAGGGGCCCTGCCGCATTGAAAATATTCCCGCCATCAGCGATGTGGATCTGCTGCTGGACATCCTCCGGGACCTGGGGGCCCGGGTGAGGCTCATCAACCGCACCACCGTGGAGGTGGACTGCACCGCCGCCCGGTGCCAGGCCGTCCCCTATGACGCGGGGCGCAAGCTCCGGGCCAGCTATTACCTGATGGGGGCGATGCTGGGCCGGTTCGGCCGGGCCGAGGTGCCCCTGCCCGGCGGGTGCGACTTCGGCAGCAGGCCCATCGACCAGCACCTCAAGGGCTTTGCCGCCCTGGGGGCGGAGGTCACGGTGGAAAAGGGCTATATGTGCGCCGGGGCCGACGGCGGGCGGATGAAGGGCAGCCAGATCTACCTGGACGTGGCCAGCGTGGGGGCCACCATGAACCTGATGCTGGCCGCCGTGCTGGCAAAGGGCACCACCGTCATCGAAAATACCGCCAGGGAGCCCCATATCGTGGATTTGGCCAATTTCCTCAACTCCATGGGGGCGGATATCACCGGCGCGGGCACCGATATGATTAAAATCCGGGGTGTGGACAAGCTGCGGGGCGGGGAGTACTCCATCATCCCCGACCAGATCGAGGCGGGCACCTATATGGCCGCCGTCACCGCCGCCGGGGGCGAGGTGCGGGTGTGCAACATCATCCCCAAGCATATGGAATGCATCACCGCCAAGCTGGTGGAGATGGGCGCCGAGGTGGAGGAGGAGGGGGATTCCCTCATCGTCCGCCGCCATGACCCCCTCCAGCGCACCAATGTCAAGACCATGTTCTACCCAGGCTTCCCCACCGATATGCACCCCCAGATCGCCGCCGCGCTCTGCCTGGCCCGGGGCACCAGCGTCATTACCGAGGGCGTGTGGGACAACCGTTACCGCTATACCGAGGAGTTCCGCCGCCTGGGCGCCAAGATCCAGGTGGACGGCAAGATCGCCATCATCGAGGGCGTGGAGAAGCTCACCGGCGCGCCCATGGAGGCCTGCGACCTGCGGGCCGGGGCGGGCATGATTATCGCCGGACTGGCCGCCCAGGGGACCAGCGAGATTTCCAACGTGAAGCACATCGAGCGGGGCTACGAGGACATCATTGGCAAGCTGTCCCGCATTGGCGCGGACATCCGGGTGGTGGAGGTGCCCGACCCCGAGCGGAAAAAGGAGACGATCGCCGGGTAATGGCGCGGAGCCGCCGTGAGCAGCGCGGATGGAGCGGAGCGAGGGCAAAAGCCCAAGGCCCGCAGGGGCGGGACAGGGCTTTGCCCGAGACGGAGCGGAAGCGACTGAACGTCTGGGGCGCTTCGCAGCGTGAATAGGCAGGCCTAGTTAAATATACAGCTTTTGCCGGAAAGGACGGTATCCTTTCCGGCTTGTTCGTGGAATTGAGACAATGGGGTGGTGCGTTATGCTGAGGGTGGCCACGCTGGCCAGCGGGTCGTCGGGAAACTGCGCGGTGGTCAGCGACGGGCGGGTACATATCCTGATCGACGCGGGTATCTCCACCCGGCGCATCGCCCAGGGGCTCAAGGCGCTGGGGACGGAGCTGCGGCACGTGTCCGGCGTGCTCATCACCCATGAGCACACCGACCACGTATCCGCCCTGCCCGTGCTGTGCCGCCAGACGGGGGCGGCGCTGTATACCGCGGAGGGGACGGCCTGCGAGCTGTGCGGACGCTGGCAGGGAATGGTGGAACGGTTCCGGGTGTTCGAACCGGGACAGCGGTTTGAGCTGTGCGGGTTGGAGGTCGGCACCTTCCCCACCAGCCATGACTGCGCCTGCCCGGTGGGCTACTGGGTGACGGACGGAAAACGGAAGGTGGCGCTTTGTACCGACACCGGGGCGGCCACCGCCCAGGCCCGGGAGGGGGTGCGGGGGGCGCACACCCTCATCGGGGAGTTCAACTATGACCCGGAAATGCTCAGGAGGGGGCCCTACCCCCTCCACCTCCAAAACCGCATCCGGGGGGAGCGGGGGCACCTGTCCAACCAGGCGGGGGGCGAGCTGGCCGCCTGGGCGGCGGCCCGGGGGACAAGCCGGGTGATCCTGGCCCACCTGTCGGCGGAGAACAACCGGCCCGGGCTGGCGCTGGAGGCGGCGAGAAAAGCCCTGGGCGGGCTGGGGCTGGGGGAGGACGACGTGGAATTGATCGCCGCGCCGCGCAGTGAGGCGACAGGGTGGTTTGAGGTATAAACGGGGCTTCCGCAAAGCCGGCCTTCAGGCTTTGCGGTGAGCGGGCCTTTGCCGCGGGCGCGGCCAATCGGGACGTGAATGGGAGGGCTTGCGATGGTGGACATAACGGTTATCTGCGTCGGGAAGCTGAAGGAGAAGTTTTACCAGGAGGCGGCGGCGGAGTACGCCAAGCGGCTGAAGGGGTACTGCAAGCTGAATATTGTGGAGCTGGCGGAGCAGAAGCTGCCCAAAAACCCCTCCCTGGGGGAGATCCAGGGGGCGCTGGAAAAGGAGGGGGACGCCGTCCGGGCCAAGATCCCCCCCAACTCCAGCGTCATCGCCCTGGCCGTCGAGGGGACGCTGCGCTCCAGCGAGGAGCTGGCGGCCATGATCTCCACCTGGAGCCACAACGCCGCCAAGCACCTGGTGTTCGTCGTCGGCGGGTCCTACGGGCTGCACCCCTCCGTCAAGGCGGGGGCGTGGGCCATGCTGTCCATGTCGCCCATGACCTTTCCCCACCATCTGGCGCGGGTGATGCTGCTGGAGCAGATTTACCGGGCGTTCAAAATCCAGGAGGGGGGAGACTACCATAAATAAGAAGCGCGGAGCCGTCGTGAGCAGCGCGGATGGACCAAGGCGAGGGCGAGCGGAGGGGCGCGCAGCGGCCCGCAGACCAGCCCGAGCCGGAGGGAAGCCGCGCGCCGCGAACAGGCGGAGCGTGACAGGGAAGAAGCGCGGAGAAGCGGACAGCGAGGGAGCTTGGAGGGGAGCGAAGGCGAGAGCCCAGGCACAACGGAGTTGGGCCGGGTCTTGCCCGAGGCGGAGCGAAAGCGACCGAGCGCCCTGGCCGCATCGCAGCGTGACAGGGAAGAAGCGCGGAGAAGCGGACAGCGCAGGGGCGCGAATCCGCAATAAACGATTTGATCCCGGAGCAGAATTTGCTCCGGAATTTTTTTGTGCCTTGCACCGGGACAGGCAACCAAACGGGTGTTTGGACGAGGCGCGAGGAGGCTGGAAATGGGTACGCAGAAAAAATCCGAGGAGCGCAGGGCCCGGCAGGAGCTGACGGACGAGCTGCGCAGGCTTGCGAAGTGGAAAAACAACGATGTGGTCAAGCTGGCCTTCCTGGACGGGGAAGAGGCGGACAAGGTGGACGCATTGGATTTGTCCGGGGTGGTGGAGCTCAGGCGCAACGCCAACGGAACCTTTGAGGCCAAGTTCGTGGACAAGGTGCGGGTGCTGGCCATGCTCCGGGAGGTGCTGGACGAGGGGCATGGCGGGGCGCTGGAGGACTTTTTGGACGGACTGTACCGGGACAAGGACGGTGACAGGGCGTGAAAAGGGTGGAATTCTCCCCGAAACAGCGGCAGGTGCTGGACTGGTGGAGACAGGACGGGATGGACGCCGTCATCTGCGACGGGGCGGTGCGCTCCGGCAAGACCTTCGCCCTGGGCGTGTCCTTCTTCCTGTGGGCCATGGCCCGGTTCCAGAGGCAGAGGTTCGGCCTGTGCGCCGCGTCCATCAACGGGGTGCGGCGCAACCTGCTGGCCCAGGCCCGGCCTGTGCTGGAGGGGCTGGGGTTCCGGTGGGAGGAGAAAATAAGCCGGAACGAGGTGGTCCTCCGGGGCGGGGGACGGGAAAATCTGTTCTACCTCTACGGCGGGGGGGACGAGGGGAGCTACGCCTCCATCCAGGGGGTGACGCTGGCGGGGATTCTGCTGGACGAGGCGGCGCTGATGCCCCGCTCCTTTGTGGAGCAGGCCTGCGCCCGGTGCTCCGTGCAGGGCGGCAAGGTGTGGTTTTCCTGCAATCCGGCCGGGCCGGAGCACTGGTTTTACCGGGAGTGGATCTGCAAGGCGGAGGAGAAGCGGGCGCTCTACCTGCGCTTCACCATGGAGGACAACCCGGGGCTGTCCCCCAAGGTGCGGGAGCGGTATGGGCGGATGTTCCAGGGGGCGTTTTACCGGCGGTATGTGCTGGGGGAGTGGACGGCGGCGGAAGGGCTGGTATATGACTTCTTCGACCGGGACGCCATGCCCGACGCGCCGGAGGGGGAGTTCGCCAGATGGCGGATTTCCTGCGATTATGGCACCAGGAACCCGGCTTCCTTTGGACTTTGGGGGGAAATGGACGGGATCTGGTACAGGGTGAAGGAGTTCTACTACGACGCCAGGGAGCGGGGACGGCAGAAAACCGACGGGGAATACGCGGAGGATTTGAAAAATTTGGCCGGGGGGCGTTGCATTGAAATAGTCATCGTAGACCCGTCGGCAGCCAGCTTTATTGAGGCGCTGCGGCGGGAGGGCTGGCGGGTGCGCCGGGCGGACAACCGAATATCGGAGGGCATACGGCGCACCGCCCAGGCGCTGAAAAGCGGGAAAATCGTGATCTGCCGGGGGTGCCAGGCGGCGGCAAGGGAGTTCGGGCTGTACCGCTGGGAGGAGGACGGCCAGGACCGGGTGAGAAAGGAACATGACCACGCCATGGACGATATCCGCTATTTCGTGATGGCGCTGGACTCCGACGGGGGGAGCGCCGCCCTGGCTGTGGAACGGCGGGTGTTTTAGGAGGGGGAAACTCCCCCGGAAGGGGGTTTCCATAGATATTTTGCAGACGAGAGGAGAATGAAGTATGGATATCTGTTTCGAGGGCATCGGCCAGACGGCCGCCACGTTCCGGGCGGAAAGCGGGATCGGGCCGGGTATGGCGGTGACGCTCACGGGGAGCGGCACCGTGGGACTGGGCGAGGACGGCGACCCGCCCTGCGGCGTGGCGCTGGGCGGCGCGCGGGGCGGGGCGGCGGCGGTGCAGATCGGCGGCGCGGCCAAGGTGGGCTGGTCCGGCGATACCCTGCCGGCGGGCTGGCAGAGCCTCGCCTGCGACGGCCAGGGCGGCGTGAAGACCGTGAGCGCCGGCGGGGTGAAGTGGCTGGTGCTGGCGGTGGACGAGGACGATAAAACCGCCGTCGTCAAGCTGTGAGAAGCGCGGAGAGGCGGACAGCGAGGGAGCTTGGAGCGGAGCGAGGGCGGGGGCCCAGGCACAACGAGGCTGGGCCGTGCCTTGCCCGAGACGGAGGGAAAGCGAGCGAGCGGCTTGGCCGCATCGCAGCGTGACAACAACACGGGACACATCAAAGGAGGGCTATTGATGGCGCAGAGATTTGACAACGTAAAGCTGGAAAAGGGCATGTACCACGAGGCGGGCAGGTCCTTTACCCAGGTGCTGGAGAAGCTGGACCCCAGCGAGCAGTACCGGGGCACCGCGATGGAGGGGCTGGACGCCTACCAGCGGCAGCTCAAGCGCTTCGACATCCGGGTGAAGGGGGCCGGGTCCGACCTGGTGGACAAGTTCTTTTCCACCTCCCAGTCGGCGGTGCTCTTCCCCGAGTACATCGCCCGGGCGGTGAAGGTGGGCATGGAGGAGGCCAACATCCTCCCCGACATCACCGCCACCGAGACCCTCATCGAGGGGATGGACTACCGCTCCATCACCTCCGCGCCCGAGGATGAGAAGCAGCTCAAGCAGGTGGCCGAGGGGGCCGCCATCCCCCAGACCACCGTGCGCACCCGGGACAGCCTGGTCAAGCTCCACAAGCGGGGGCGGATGCTGGTGGCCTCCTATGAGGCCATCCGCTTCCAGAAGCTGGACCTGTTCTCCGTTACCCTGCGGCAGATCGGCGCGCAGATCGGACGGATGCATTTGGAGGACGCCATCAACGTGATCGTCAACGGCGACGGCAACGGCAACCCCGCCCAGGCCAGCGCTGTGGAGACGGCGGGCACACTGGCCTATAAAGATCTGCTGGCATTCTGGAACAGCTTCGAGCCCTACCAGCTCAACACCCTGCTGGTGGGCGCCGACACCATGCCCATGCTGCTGGCCCTGCGGCAGATGCAGGACGCCGCCGCCGGACTGGACTTCCACGGCACTGGCAGGCTCATCACCCCCCTGGGGGCCAAGGTGCTGCGCACCTCCGCCGTGCCCGTGGGCAAGATCATCGGCCTGGACAAAAATTACGCCCTGGAGATGGTCAAGGCGGGCGACGTGATGGTGGAGTACGACAAGCTCATCGACCGGCAGATGGAGCGGGCCGCCATCACCACCATATCCGGCTACGCCAAGATCTTTGAGGACGCCAGCCGGGTGCTCAGCGTCTGATGGGGCTGCCGGTGCGGAAAAGAAAGGAGTGGGGGATGGCGGCCGCCGCCGCCCAGCTCCGGGACACCGGCCGCCACCCATTTATCCAGTTGGACGGGTATATCCCCCTGGGCAGGGGGGAGACGGCCTTGTACCGAGCCGTCCGGGAGGCAGTCCCCGTGGTGGATGCCGCCATCGGCAAGCTGGTGCGGCTGTGCGGTGGGCTGCGGGTCGTCTGCCGGGACGGGAAGGCCCAGGAGGGGCTGGACCGGTTTGTGCGCACGGTGAGCGTGGGGCGGGGCCAGCGGGGCCTCCAGGCCTTCCTGGATCAGTACCTGGATTCCATGCTCGTGTGCGGCAGGGCGGTGGGCGAGATCATCCCCAGCCCCGACGGGCGGGACATCGCCGCGGTGCTGTGCGGCGATGTGGACCGCATCGAAATCAAGGAGGGGGACAGCCCGCTGGACTTCGCGCTGTGCCTGCGGGACAGCGGCGGGACGGCGCGGGAGCTGCCCCGGCAGGGACTGCTGCTGTTCACCCCCCACCAGCCTGAGACCGGCGCGCCCTACGGCGTTTCCATGCTGCGCTCCATGCCGTTTTTGGCGGAGATTCTGGTGAAAATCTTCCAGGCCGTGGGCAAGAACTGGGAGCGGACGGGCAATGTGCGCTTTGCCGTGGTGTGCAAGGGCGAGGACGGGGCCGCCCAGGAGCGGTGCGCCCAGGTGGCCCGGGAGTGGAGCGCCGCCATGCAGGCGGGAAGGGACGGGACCGTGCGGGATTTTGTGTGCGCCGGGGACGTGGAGATACGCGCCATCGGGGCGGACAGCCAGGTGCTGGACAGCGAGGTCCCGGTGCGGCAGATTTTGGAGCAGCTGGTGGCCAAGACGGGCATACCCCCCTTCCTGCTGGGGCTGAGCTGGTCGTCCACCGAGCGGATGAGCGCACAGCAGGCCGACATACTCACCAGCGAGATCGCCGCCATCCGGCGCAGCCTGGAGCCGGTGGTGGAGCGCATCTGCGAGTGGTGGCTGCGGCTGAAGGGGTATGACGACCAGGTGGAGGTGGACTGGCTGGACGTAAACCTCCAGGACGAGGAGTCCGAGGCCAGGGCGGCGCTTTACCGGGCCCAGGCGCGGGCCATTGAGGAGGGGAAGAATGGAAATTTGTAAGGACGCGGCGGTCAAAGGGATCGGCACGCCGGACGGGGAGGAGCTGGCCCTCATCAACGCCCTGAGCCGGAGGGAGCTGGGGGCGGACGAGGTGTACACCTTCGCCCTGCGGCTGTGCGACAACGACATAGACCGGGATTTCGAGCGGTTCGGCGACGAGACGCTGGACCAGCTGGCCCCCCTGTTCGTGGGGGTGGCCGGGGTATTCGACCACCAGTGGTCCGCCCGGGGGCAGACGGCCCGGATTTACCGCACCCAGGTGGTGGGCGGGGACGGGACGCTCACCTCCGACGGGCGGCCCTGCCGCTACCTGAAGGGGTGGGCGTACATGATGCGCACCCAGGAGAACGCCGCCCTCATCGCCGAGATCGACGGGGGGATCAAGCGGGAGGTCAGCGTGGGGTGCGCGGTGGACAGGGTGCTGTGCTCCGTGTGCGGCGGGGAGCTGGATTCCTGCCCCCACGAGAAGGGGGAGGAGTACGGCGGACAGCTGTGCTGCGGGGTGCTCACCGGGGCGTCCGACGCCTATGAGTGGTCCTTCGTGGCGGTGCCCGCCCAGCGGAAGGCGGGGGTCATCAAAAGCGCCGGGGGACGGACGGAAGCGGAAGCCAGGCTGGGGCGGAAGTACCTGAAAAGCCTGCGCCGGGAGCTGGTGCGGCTGGCGGGCATCGCCGAACAGGGCGCGGGCCATGCCCTGCTGGAAAAGGTGGCCGGCAAGCTGGACGAGGAGGAGCTGCTGGGGCTCATCAAGCTGTACCGGGGCAGGGCGGACAAGCTGCTGGCGCCGGAGGCGCAGCTGGGCTACCGCCGGGAGGACGCCCCGGGCGGCAGGGGCGACGGGGCGTTTCTCATTTAGGGGGCGCGGCGGCATGACGGAACAGGTTTTGGAGCTGGCCCAGGCCCTGGGGGGCGCGGGACAGGATGAAGAGGCGCTGCGCACCCTGTGCGCGGCGGCCTGCCAGACGCTGGACCGGAGGCTGAAGGACGGCCTCACGGCGGAGGACTGCCGGGGGGCCTACCCCCTGGCGGCGGCGTGGCTGGCCATGGACTGGCTGCGGGAAGGCCGGGGGCTGGAGGGCGTCACCGCCCTGTCGGCGGGGGATATCTCCGTGCGAAGGGAGGCCGGGGGCGGCGGGACGCTGGCCCGGAAGGCCCTTGAGCTCATGGGGCCGTTCCTCAAGGACGAGGGGTTTGTGTTTCGGGGGGTGGAAGGTTGATCGAGGCGTTTGAGTGGGTCATCAAGACCTATGGGCAGGAGATGGTGTGCTGCCGGGAGGACGGAACCGAGGCGGGCCGGGGTATGGCCATTGTCCAGCCCATGACCCGCGCCGACTGGCAGTACACCGCCGGGACGCTGGGAAGCTATACCCAGGACCGCTTCCTGGGGCTGGCCGAGCCGGGGCTGCCCCTGGACCGGACCGGCCCGGGAGGCTGGCTGGAATGGGGCGGCGGGCGCTATGAGGTGATGACGGTGCGGCCCATCTGGGTGGGCGGACAGGTCACCCACCTGTGGATGGCGCTGCGGCCCTGCGGGGAGAACAGGCCGTGAACGGGGCGCTGAACGCGTGGCGGGACGGTGTGGCGGAGCAGCTGCGGCAGGCTGGGCTGAACGCCGTGGCCGCCATGGACTGCGCCGCCGCCGCCCGGTGGCGGGAGGCGGTGGCGGCGGTGGCCGTGAGCAAGGTGGCGTGCGCGTCCGGCGGGTTCCAGGACTACCTGGGCGTGGGCAAAGACCCGGAGACCGGCCGGGAGGGGGAGGTCTTTGGGCGCCGGGCGGAGCTGACGCTGGCGCTGGATATCTTCGCGCCCAGGGACGGGGGCGGAGACGCCTGCCGCAAAGCGGCGGAGGCCGCCGTGGAGTGCCTGGCGTGGCGGGGTGCGGCGGGCCTGCCCGCCCTGGAGGTGCGGATGGGCCGGGTGGAGTTTTTGGAACGGGACGGACTGTACCGCCAGGAGGTGGCCTGCCGGTGCGGGGCGTGGCTGACCGCCCGGGCGGACGGGGATACAGGCGCGTTTACCGACTTTGAAGTGAAGGGGAGAATGGAATGAGCGCGGTGACCAAGCATGAGAGACCGGGGGTGTATTCCTCCTATGAGGCGTCCAGCCTCACCGCCGCCGCCGCAGGGGGCGGCAATGTGGCGGTGGTGGCCGCTGTGGACAAGGCGGAGCTGGAGAAGTGCTACCAGTGGACCAGTTACAGCCGGGCGGCGGCGGACGTGGGGGACTGCGTCCTGAGCCGGATGGCCCAGGCGGCCATCCGCAACGGCGCGGGCATGGTGTACGGCATACCCGCCGGGGGGGACTACGACGCGGCCTTCGCCGTGATGGCGGCGCTGGAGGATGTGGACGTGGCGGTGTGCGACAGCACCGAGCTGGCGGTACAGCAGGCGCTGAAGGACGTGGTTCTGGAGTGCTCCGCCGCCCGGCGGGAGCGCATCGCCGTGGTGGGCGGCGAGGACGGCGAGGATGTGGAACAGCTCACCCAGCGCGCCGCGCAGCTCAACTGCGAGCGGATGGTGCTGGTGGCGCCCGGCATGGAGGACGGATCCGGCGGGGCGCTGTGCGCCGCCGCCGTGGCCGGGGCCGTGGCGGGGAGCTCCGACCCGGCCCTGCCCCTGGGGGGCGCGCAGCTGTATGGGCTGGAGGGCCTGGGGCGGAACTACGACGACAGGGAGGTGGACCTGCTGGTGCAGGGGGGCGTGACAGCCCTGGAGACGCTGGCGGGATCGTGCTACGTGGTGCGCGGCGTCACCACCCGGACCAAGACCGGCGGGGCGGCGGACGCCACATGGCGGGAGCTGAGTACGATTTTAGTGGTGGACGAGGTGATACCGGGCATCCGCAGCGCCCTGCGCGCCAAGTTCAGCCGGGCCAAGAACACCCCCCAGAGCCGGGGGGCCATCCGCTCGCTGGTGGTGATGGAGCTGGAGAAGCGGGTGGGCCGGGAGGTCATCGACGGCTATGAGGACGTGACCGTGTCGGCGCTGGACAGCGACCCCACCGTGTGCCTGGTGGAATTCGCGTTCACCGTGGCCCACGGGCTCAACCAAGTGTGGCTGAGCGCGCATATTACCGTATAGCGCGGAGCAGGCGGCTGCGAGGACGCTTGGAGCGGAGTGAGGCCGAGCGGAGGGACGCTGTGCGCCCCGCAGACCAGGCCGAATCGGAGGGAAAGCGGCCGAGCGGTCAGCCGGCTGCGGAGCGTGAAAGGGGTATAGCGCGGAGCAGGCGGCTGCGAGGACGCTTGGAGCGGAGCGAGGCCGAGCGGAGGGGCGCTGTGCGCCCCGCAGACCAGGCCGAATCGGAGGGAAAGCGAGCGAGCGCCCCGGCCGCTTCGCAGCGTGGATGGGGTAGCGTCCGAGCCGTCGCGGGCAGCGCGGGACCATTGTGAATGAGAGGAGGAATTTGATTGAGTACGAATTTCAGCGCGGGGCTGGGTGCGGCGGGGTTCCCCACCAGCTCCGATATCTGGCTGGAGCTGGACGGACAGAAGGTGGCGGTGGTGCAGAGCTACAACTGCAAGACCACCCGCAGCTCCTACTCCGTGGAGGCCTTTGGCGAGGAGGAGCCGGTGGCCACCGTCCAGGGGCCCCAGAGCTATGTGATCCAGCTCACCCGGCTGTATGCCACCGACAAGGCCATTGCCGACGGGCTGAGCTTCTATGACATGAGAAACTTTTCCCTGGTGATCTGCAAGCCGGACAGGAAGGTGATCTACTCCGACTGCCAATGGAGCGGCATCGAGGAGGACGCCCAGCTGGGCAAGACGGTGGTGGAAAAGCTCACCCTGGTGGCCCGCCGCCGGATGGAGACGGCGGCATAAGATGGGGGGCGGCTTCTGGAACGGCCCCGACGGGGTGAGGGTGAAGGAGGGCCGGCTGCGGCTGCTGTCCGCCCGGGAGGTGCTGGACGCCCGCCGGGAGGGGGACGGGCTGGCCCGGGACGGCAGGGAACGGGCGCTCTGCCGCAACGCCTGCCTCATCGCCAAGGCGCTGGAACGGCACGGAAAGGCCGTGTTCAGCGACGGCGCGGCGGCGCTGGAGGGGCTGCGGGTGGAGGATATCGCCCGGCTGTCCGACGCCTGGGCGGCCTTTAACCGGGAGCACAACCCCTCCGCCCTGGACGGGGAACAGGAGATCGAGCGGCGAAAAAAAGCCTGGAGCACGCGCCTTATGAGCGCCTTCAGTGGCGCGTGCTCCGCATGTTCGGCGCTCTGCCCACCGAGGAGCGGGCGAAACGGATGACCGACCGGGATTACCTCTGGTGCGCCCTCAACCTGGCGCTGGACCGGGAGGAGGAGCTGGCCCGGCTGTGCCCCGCGTGCCGGACACAGGCGGAGGAGGAGCCCTGCCCGGTGTGCGGCGCGCCCAGGGGGAGCTGGGAGGTCAACCAGGGGTTTGACTGGGCGCGGTATGAACAGCTGAAAGGGGGCGGGGGCGCTGATTGACCGGGTGGAAGAGCTGCTGGAGCTGGTGGAAGAGCAGCCGGACGGGGACGAGGACGGGCCGGAGCTGAAGACGGAGGTTCCCGCTGTCCCCGGAGGCGGGCCGGAAGCGGGGGAAGGCGCAGGGGATGGGCCGCCCTTCGGGGCGGAGGAGGACGGGCTGCCGGAGGAGAGCGAGTCTCCGTCCCTCCCCAGGGGCGGGGACAACCGGGCTGAGGGTGCGTCCGGCCCGCCGGAGGGGGCGGCGCGGGGCCTTTGGCGGGAGGACGGGCCGGAACGGCGGGAGGCGGATGGCCGGACCGCCGGGGAAGCCCCGGCGCCTGCCTGGGTGGCGCGCAGGCCGGACGGGGCGGCAGGCCCGCAGGTTTCGGCCTGGGAGGCCGAAGGGGTACGGGCGGCGGAGAAGGAAACGGGGAAAGGCCCCCCGGAGCCTGCCGGGGGGGAGCGGCGGCCCGAAGCCCCGGAGTGGCGGAAGGCCAGGGATGAACCCAGGGCGCTGAAATGGCCGGGAGGGGAATTTAAGGCGATTCCGCCGGAGAGGCCGGGGGAGGGGGCGCGGCGGGGGACGGAGAGGGAACTGCCGTCCTCCGCCCCCCGGGGGCCGGGGGACGGGCGGCTGGGGCTGGAGGAGCTGTACCGGCGG
>CATABD010000034.1 GCA_949494735.1 uncultured Oscillospiraceae bacterium | reverse complement strand
CTCCTTTGTGAAATGTGTCCCACCGTGAGACGTATTTCCAATGAAAAAATGCGTCTCACGGTGAGACGCATTATCGACAAATTTCGCACCGTTGGGCGGTGCTGTATTCGGTTGTTCACGATAGAAAACAAAGGCAGGTTCAGACGGCGGCTGGCAGGGCCGCTCCATAGGATTTTTCGTGCCTCCCCCCATTCCCGTGGCGGGGCGTCCTACGCTGTGACGCATAGCCGACGCAAGTATCATCATGCCTGTATGCGGCTCGTCGCCCGCTGCTGTGCCGTGAGCAGCTTTGCGGCGCTGGCCCTGCTCGCTCCGTCCCCCGGTGTCCGTCCTCCTTTCACGGGGGATTCTCCCTGCGTACCCGCCGCCCGGCTCCGCGCATACAGAATGTATCTGATTGCCCTATTCAGTTGTAGTGAAACAGGCCATTTCCGGCCCGCAGGGATGCGTCCTGCTGCTCACGGCGCACTCCTGCCAAACGGAAATGTTATGGCATAAAGTCATTGGGCGGCTCTCGGAATTGAAAACCGGCGATAGCTCTGAACAGCGCGATCTGTGCCTGATAATAGAGGTCGTCATCCACAAGGGGGTGTGTCGTTTCAGATCCGTCAGCACATTCAATCAGGCATTGGCTTGCAATAAAACCCTCAAAATGACGGAATACAAATTCGACAGCTTCAGTATCAAACTTTTTTGCCGCTTGGATGATCGCAAAGGGCACTCGTTTCATGTGGAGTCCTCCATCAATTCTCGCAGCCGCTTCATGGCGGCTTTTCGTCGCCGGGAAACGGTTGGGCGGCTAATATGTAACAGCGGCGCAACTTTCGCGTCTTTCAACCCCTTGAAAAAATACAGCAGTATAATCTCCCGATCCTGCGGCATCAAATAGGACAATGCCTGACTGAGCCTTTCATGGTAAATGGGAATATCCATTCCCTGCACTTTGAAAATTCGGCACGGCTTTTCCGGCTGGCCTGTCCCATCGTTCTCTGTGGACAGCGCATAAAGTACGGCATCCGTCAACGCAGAAAGCGATAGTTCCACTTTCCCTTTTGCGGTTTTCCGCTGCCGCTCTTTTTTGATGGCGTTACTGACAGATTTCTTGCAGTAGGATTCAAACAGCATTTCGTTGAATTTTTCATACCTTGTCATTGGTAAATCTCCTATCCCATCTGCCTTTCTACCCCTAATATCTAAAAAAATCGGGTTTTGCTCATTATCCGCAGGAACGCCCAAAACTTCCTAAAAGGTTATATAAAACGACAGCTTTTGAAAAATGCGTCTCACGGTGAGACGTATTTTCTTCGACAAATTTCGCATAATCTGTTATGCAAAGAGCGGGACGGTAAGAACCGTCCCGCTCTTAAAGGGAATATTTTGTATTCAAAAATTGATATTGCTTGCTTATTAAGCCTTTTTCCTCTTTTTGAAGCAATCAATTCCCACACCAATAGCCAATCCAGCGAAAGATATAATAGCGGCTGGAAAAGCTAACTTAAACTCCGGCATATTGATGTTACCTGATGCCATTGTATTAGCCACGCTGAATGTAGCATACCCGCACATGATATACATAAAGCCTAAAACAATCGGAACAATCCACTTGTATTTGCCCCAATGGTCGTTTGCTCCTATAATCACTGATACGACAAATGTTGCAATCGGCAATAACAGTCTAAACACGATTACACCATAAAGGATCACAAGTGGACTGTTGCCAAAGAGCCAGAATGTTGCAACCGCTACACACCAAACACATAAGTATATTAAAATTGGAACTTTATTACTTTTCATAGTTAATATACCCTCCCGTTCATTAAGCCCGAATGTCTACCGCTGTTTCAACAGGCGGGGCCGGTTGAGAAGATTTCATTTCAGCGCGGGCCTCTCTATACGCCTGTAAATACACCGAGGCCGACTCACTGAAAAATTCATGCTCTGCTTTCGTCTGTATATCTGTCCATCCTCCGCCGAGGCTGTTGTACTCTGCTACGTCCCCCGATCCCCATCCTCTTGTCTGTGTCAGGCATGGCAGTACAAGGATCAATTTCATGCCGGGGCAACTTTCCCGCAAGTGGATCACGGTCTGAGCGGCGACAGTATCAAAGCCCAGGGCGCCCCCAGCCCCATAGTATCGGACGCCCCTTTGGTAGAGGCTGACAATGACGCTTTCCAGCTTTTCAGCGATATTCTCTCGTTCTTGCGGCGGTATTTGCCGGTGGCCTGTGAAGCAGCAGGTCTGCATCCTCTTTTTTACTGGCTCCATTTCTACATCCCTTTCATATCGTGCTAATTTTTACTCCCGAATTGCACATCCTATTATAGCCTGTTATCCGTGTACTCTTGATACAGGGCGCTACTCTCGGTACGCGCCTTGTCCGCTCTGGCACGGAGGCGGTCAATGCGGTCTTGCTTTTTTTGTTCGTAGTCGTTCAAAAAATCATCCTTTCTGATTTTTTGGCGTCAAAATCAGAAATGCGTCTCACCGTGAGACGCATTTCCGATATGACGTAAATGGTCAGCGGGATTTACCGCGCTTCTTGGGTTTCTGCTGCTGTGCCTGCCGCTCCTGGATGTGCTGCTCCAGCGTCTTGGGCGGCAGATCGTCAACGGCGATAATCACATTCTTGGGCGGTACACCCTTGAGCAAATCGCAGATTTCCTCGGATTTGTCCTTTTCCATCTCGGCCTCCTTTCTCTTAGCATCCTCGGCGGCAAACCGCTGTTCTAATTGCTCCACATTCCAGTTATCCTTGAAACGGCCTAACGCGCTGTGCCCGAATTGGTCTAAAGCCCGCCTGTCCAGTTCGCGCAGTCTGGCCCATAGTTCCGGGTGATAACTGCGCAGGTTTTTCAGCTCGCCTATCCGCTGAAACGGACAGCACCAGCAGGAACAGCGATGATATATCTCATAGAGGCCATCCCAATTAAAGCCCCGGTCATAACAAATTCGCAGGGCCTCCGCTTCGGTGATGTCCCATTCCACAAGAGGATAAATTTCATCCTTAATGCGGGCCGGTTCGTCCGCCGCGATGCCAACATAGTGCAGGGCGTTCTTCGCCTTTTTCAGCCGGTTGACCTCTTTGGCGATCAAATGGGTTTTGAGCTGCCCGGTACACCAGCGCACACGAATACCCGGCCAGCCGTTCCCGTAGGGTGGTACACCCAGCTTTGCCCGGTTTTCAATGGTTTTCAGCTTTTCTTTCGGCTGGTCGAACATAAGCCACTCAAAGCCTTTGGGGTGGCGCAGGATCGTCAGGTGGATGCCGCGCTCCTGATACAATATCTGATCGAGTTTGTCCCAATGGCGGTACATTTCGGGAAATTCCATCCCTGTGTCCGCCGTGAGAACGCAATCAATAGGCATCCCGGCCTCCAGCATAAGCAAAAGCATGGCCGTTGAGTCTTTCCCCCCGGAGCAGGAGACGGCATGGTAGTATTTGTCAGCTACGGGCCGTCACCTGCTTTCGGGCAGAAAAAAAGCGCCCTTTTGGGCGCACGTCGCGGGGGTGGTCAGGCTGATGCTCACCGGGTCGGGCCGCTTTTCTTGAAAATAGCCGCTTTCTGCTGCTCTTTCAACTGCCGCTGGCGGCGTTCCTCCAGCGCGGAGTACACGCTTTCCTCGATCTCGCGGGGGGTCATGGACACATCGGGGAAATACTTGCGGAGGCGATCCCCGGTCAAAATCACTTTCGTGACTTCGGGGCGTTCCTGTGGCCCTTTCAGCGGGTCATCCTCCCTTTCCGGCGCGGGAGCGCCAGCGGGAGGCTGTTCAGCTCCCGGCTCTGGGGCGGGGGCTTTCCCCGGCTCCTCCCACGGGGGTGTGTCCGCAGCAGCGGGTGTGTCCGGGGCGTGGGGCACATCGGGAGAGGCGGGAATGGGCGGCTGGTTGACAGCCTCGCTGGGGGCTTCCGGGGCTGCGCCGGTAGTGGGGGCGGGGGCCTCCGGCTGCTGTACCGGCTCCGGCTGCTTGGGCGCGATGTCTTTATCGTCCAAAATGCTCCGCAGGGCCATCTCGTCCAGCTTCGTGCCGCCGCCCTCGGCTTTCTTCATGCGGGAGATGCGCTCATTATAATGGCCCTGACCCCCTCTGGGGTTATTGTGGGGCTGTTTACCTCTCCATGCTGTCCAGGCTGTGAGGTATGCGGCCCTTCTTCATGCCAACACAAACCGGCGGGCGGTGGTCTGCTTCATGAACCGGGCGGCGATCTCCGGCATTTCCTTTTTCAAGGCGGTGCTGTCCAGGCGGTTGCTGGTGACGTTCTTCCAGGTCACGCGCCAGTCAGTCCCGGCCAGAGTGTCCACAGAGCGGGCGGCGAGTTCCGCCTTGATCTCGTCCTGGATGGCCTCGATCTCCCCGGTCAGCTCGTCCGCCATGCGGCGCAGCTCCCGCAGCTCCTTGATCTTGCTGTCCATCTCGATAACGCTCATTGTCTTTGCTCCCTTCATATTTTGGGGATTGCACCGGCGGCGGGGGCTGGTGTCTGTGGGTTCTCCTGTTCCCCTTACAAGTCCCGTCCGCTCTTACGTCCCAAGCCTTATTTTTTCTCTTGGGCTTCGCCGGTGCTGTTCCCTCCTGACATTATGAATTATATACTATCTGCGCAGATATGTCCGTTGACAATGTATACATATCTACGCAGATATATTTGTTAATATTGTCTATTTACACAGATAGACAAACGTGGTATAATGAGACCCTACTGGAGAAGGAGCCGGAATTTTTCCGGCTCCCCCGGAAAGGAGGAAAACGTTGTGGCAGTATCAAAAGCACAGCAAAAGGCAGTTAATAAATATATGGCTGCAAATTATGATCGTATCAACCTAACTGTTGCAAAAGGGCAGCGAGACATCATCAAAGCCCACGCAGAGACCCAGGGCGAGAGCGTCAACGGCTTCATTAACCGCGCCATAGACCACCAGATATCCCACGACCGCGATAAAGGCTCCTCAGAGACCCTACAAGGCCCGCCTGGGGGTGGGGGCATATCTTTACACCCGGAAGCCCTTCAAACGGCACAGGAGGCCGCTCAAAAGGCCGGAGAGACGGTTTCCCAATTCGTGGAGCGGGCGGTGGGTGTTCAGGCCAAGCGGGACAAGACTTCCCTTGCGATGGGTATCAACCCGGCCACAGAGGGCAAACTGGAAAAGGAGGCGTGATTTATGGCATTGCCAGCAGAGAAGGAGCGGTATACGTTCGCGGATGTGCTTACCTGGCCGGATGACGAGCGGGCGGAACTCATTGACGGGGAAATTGTCTTGATGGCCCCCGCCCCGTCCAGGGGACACCAGGAAATCAGCGGAGAGGTGTTCCGGCAGCTTGCAAACTACCTGGAGGGAAAGAAGTGCAAGGTCTATCATGCGCCGTTTGATGTGCGCCTTTTCGAGAAGGAGGGCGACGCCCCGGAGGATGTGGACACGGTGGTGGAGCCGGATATCACCATCGTGTGTGACCACTCCAAGCTGGATGATCGCGGCTGCAAGGGTGCGCCGGACATGGTGGTGGAGATCCTTTCCCCATCCACACAGCGGCATGACCGCCTTGTAAAGCTGGGGCTGTACCAGCGGGCCAGGGTGCGGGAGTACTGGATTGTAGACCCGGACAGCAGCACGGTACAGGTATTCTTACAGCGGGATGGATCGTTGCAGCTCCATGAGGTCTATGACCGGCAAGGCGTGGCAAAGGTCAATGTGCTGGACGGCTGTTTTATCGAATTGAGCAAGGTGTTTTCGGAGTGACAGAAAGAGGGCCGGGGATTCAACTTCCCCGGCCCGATTTTTTCCCTTATTTTTTCCCTTTACGCGATTGACAGCGGCTTACAAGATTTTCGCCTCATGCCCCAAAACCGTTGAAAACACAGCATTTTTTGACAGCATTTTACGGTGTTTTCTGTTCCCTTCAAAACCTGGAGTACTGAGCGCAAAACAGCACAAAACCAAGCCCGGAGGCCTGTATGGGGGCCTCCGGGCTTCCTTTTGGGAAAATATCCGTATTGTGAATATGGGGAGCCGGAAATGATATGGATTCCCGGGCGGGAGGGGGTTATAATGGGGGAACAACCCGGCGGGAATACCGCCGCAGGGAAAGGATGTAATGTGGTCCATGGCGGGCTTCTCCCAAAACGACGAACGGTTCCGCGCCTATGCTCTGGGCGCGCCGCCGCTGAAGGCTCTGGTGACGGTATGCGCGCCGCTGGCGCTGTACCAGGCGCTGAACACTATCTTTAAGATTCTGGACGCGCTGATGGCCGCCCATATCAGCTCCAACGCGGTGTCCGCCGTGTCCTGCCTGAGCCAGATTACCCTGATGATCACCGCGCTGGGCACCGGGCTGGCGGTGGGGGGCAGCATCAAGATTTCCGAGGCGTACGGCCAGGGGGACGGCGCCCTGATGAGCCGCCGGGTGGCCTCGGTATACGCCATGGCGGGGGTGGCGAGCGCCCTGGTGGCGGTGGCCCTCATCCCCTTTGCCGAGCCCTTCCTCCGCCTGCTGCGGACGCCGGAGGAGCTGATTGAGACGGGCGCGGGCTATTTCCGCATTGAGGTGCTCACCCTGGTGGTGAACTTCTTCAACACCGTGTACATCGCCATTGAGCGCAGCCGGGGCCACGCGAAAAAGATTCTGGCGCTCAACATGGTCATCATTGTGGTGAAGCTGGGGCTGTCCGCCCTGTTTGTGTATGTGCTCCAGGGGGATCTGGCGCTCATCGCCGCGGCCAGCCTGGCGGGGCAGCTGCTGCTGTTCGCCTATGCCCTGTTCTCCATGAGCAGGGACGAGGGGGCGTTCCGCTTTTCCGTGAAAAACATCTCCTGGCGGCGGGAAATCACCCTGCCTATTCTGGACCTGTCCTACCCGGTGGCGGCGGAAAAGATGTTTTTCGCCGCGGGGAAAGTCATCGTCAATTCCATGTCCGGCCTGTACGGCGGGCTGACGGTGGGGGCGCTGGGCATCTCCAACAACATCGGCGGGCTGACCACCTCCTGGCATATGGGGCTTCAGGACGGGGCCGCCCCCCTCATCAGCCAGAACCGGGGGGCGGGGAAATACCGCCGCACCCTCCAGCTCTATTTTTGGCTGGTGGCGGTGGACGTGGCCATCGGGGCGCTGGGCATCGCGCTGGTGTCCTGGGGCCTGCCCTGGCTGGCGGATGTGTTTGCCCAGTCCAAAAACAGCTTCGACCAAGGCTTCCGGGAGCAGATTATCGCCATCCACCGCTGGGAGATGCTGGGTTATGTCACCCTGGGGATCAATTCCGCCACCCTCAGCCTGCTGCTGGGATACGGAAGGACCAAGTGGACCATGTTCCTCAACGTCAGCCGGGTGTTTGTGTTCCGGGTGCCGGTGCTGTGGTTTTTGCAGCGCTTCACCTCCATGGGGGCCGAGGCGGTGGGGGTGACCATGATGGTGAGCAACGTGTGTACCGGGCTGACGGCGGTGGCGGTGGCCATCCCCTTGGTCCGGGACATCCGCAGGCTGTGCGCCCAGGAGGAGGCTGCCGGGGCGGTGGAGGGGGAATAGCGGGTCAAAAAGCGGCACGCGCTTGGCGTGCCGCTTTTGTTATGCCTTTTTGGTGGGCGCGGCCCTTTTGGCGGCGGCCTTTTTCCTGGGAAGGCGCTGATATACCCGGGTCTCCCGGTACAGCCGCTGGGCCAGGGCGGGGGTGAACGAGCCAGGCAGGGCCCGCCACTTCCAGTTGATGCCCAGGGTGGAGGGGATATTGATCCGGGCCTCGCTGCCCAGCCCCAGCAGATCCTGGGCCTGCATCACCGCCAGGTCGGCGGGGGACGCCCAGGCCGAGCGCATCATCCCCCAGTGGTAGCCCTCCCGGGCGTTGAGGCGCAGGTAGGCCTTGGCGAAGGACACGTCCTTTTTGGGGGCGGTAGCCATCCAACCCAGGATGGTGTCGTTGTCGTGGGTGCCGGTGTAGACCACGCAGTGGGTGGGGTAACGGTGGGGCAGGTAGTCGCTGCCGTTGTCCCGGCTGTCGAAGGCAAACTCCAGAATCTTCATGCCGGGGTAGCCTGTGTCCCGCAGCAGCCTGCGCACCGAGTCGGTCTGAAAGCCCAGATCCTCGGCAATGATGTCCTGCCTGCCCAGCTTTTTGTTGACGGCCTTGAAGAAATCCAGGCCGGGGCCGGGGCGCCAGCGACCGTTCCGGGCGGTTTTGTCGCCGTAGGGGATGGCGTAATAGGCGTCGAAGCCCCGGAAGTGGTCGATACGCAGCGTATCGTAGATGGTGAACTGGAAGGCGATGCGGCGCAGCCACCACTGGTAGCCGTCTTCCTTCATCCGCTCCCAGTCAAAGAGGGGATTGCCCCACAGCTGGCCGTCCTCGGAAAAGCCGTCGGGGGGACAGCCGGCCACCTCGGTGGGGATGCCGTCCCCGTCCAGCTGGAACTGGTCCGGGTTGGCCCACACGTCGGCGCTGTCGCCGGACACGTATATGGGAAGGTCGCCGATGATGCGCACGCCCTTGCCGTTGGCGTAGGCCTTGAGGGCGCGCCACTGCCGGAAGAACAGGAACTGAACCGCCTTCCAGAATTCCACCTGCCCGGCCAGCTCCTCCCTTGCCGCGGACAGGGCAGCGGGACGGCGCAGGCGGATATCCTCGGGCCAGGTGAACCAAGAGGCCCCGCCGTGTTTGTCCTTCAGGGCCATGAACAGCGCGTAGCCGTCCAACCACTCAGAGCCGCCGCAAAACGCCTGATACCCGTCTGGGGGAGAGGCAAGCAACCGCTCCACCGCCTTTTTCAGAACCGGGTAGCGGGTCTGGTACATCAGGCCGTAGTCCACGTTTTTAGGGTCGGCCCCCCAGTCCAGGTCCCGGTATTCCTCCGGCTTTAAGAGCCCCTCTGCCGCCAGGTCGTCCAGGTCGATGAAGTAGGGGTTGCCCGCGTAGGAGGAGAAGGACTGGTAGGGGGAGTCGCCGTAGCTGGTGGGGCAGATGGGCAGAATCTGCCAGTAGGTCTGGCCGCCGGCAGCCAGAAAATCGGCAAATTCCCGGGCGGCCGCCCCCAGCGTGCCGATGCCGCAGGGGGAAGGCAGGGAGGAAATGGGCATTAAGATGCCGGAGCATCTCATAGGAAGTCCACCTTTCGTCAAGGCCGCCGCCCGGACAGGACGGCGGCCCATGGGTTAATGTGTCGCGCCCCGGGGCGGGGACACGCTCTCCCCGGCGATCAGCTCAAAGGGCACCACCCCGTGGACCGGCGGGCGGGGGCGCTGGAGGTTGCGCAGGAGCAGGTCCACCCCCTGGCGGGCCAGCTGCTGGGTGTCCTGCCGGACGGTGGTGAGGCGGGGGACGGAAAACCGGGAGAGGGGGATGCCGTCGTAGCCCACCACGGAGATATCCCGTGGCACCCGCCGCCCCAGGTCGTGGATGGCCCGGATGGCCCCCAGGGCCATCACGTCGCTGACGCAGAACAGGGCGGTGAGCTCCGGGCAGCGCCCCAGCAGGCGCTTGGTGGTGTCGTAGGCGTCGGAGAAGGAGTAGCGGCAGGGCTCGCACCGCCGGGCGTCGAAGGGCAGGGACAGCTCGTCGAAGGCCCGCTGGCAGCCCAGGACCCGGCGGTAGCTGATCTGGGTGCACGACCAGTTGCCGCCCAGCAGGCCGATGTCCCGGTGCCCCTGGTCCGCCAGGTAGCGCACCACCCGGTAGGCCGCCTCCTCATCATCGGTGGTGAGGGAGGACAGGTTGGGGAAGTCAAGCTCCCGAGCCGAGTTGGTGAGCAGCACGCAGGGGACGGTGATGTGGCCGAACTCCGCCTGAAAAAACTCCAGATCGCCCCCCAGGAACAGGATGCCCAGGGGCTTGCGCTCCCGGCACAGCTGGACGGCGTAAACCACCTCGTTGGCGTCCTCGTCCAGGTAGTAGACCGCGGCGTTCTGGCCCGCGTCCTGGAGCAGCTGCTGGCAGCGCTCCACCAGGTCGGCAAAGAGCATGTTCATGGTGCCCTTGACAATGATGGCGATGGAGGCGCTGGTCTGCTGCTTCAGGTGCCGGGCGTTGGTATTGGGCTGGAAGCCCTGCTCCGCCACCACCGCCAGCACCCTGCGCCGGGTCTCCTCAGACACGTCGGGGTGGTCGTTGAGCACCCGGGACACGGTGGTCACGCCCACGCCGGACATACGGGCAATATCCTTGATGGTCAAGCCGCGTCCCTCCTTTTCAGCCGGTTATTTTACCCCTTTTCCCGTCTTTGCGCAACCCTTTCTTTTCAAAAACCGAATCTTATCCCTTCACCGCGCCGGCGGCCACGCCCTTGATGATGTGCTTCTGGCAGGTGAGGTAGAAGATGATGACGGGGATGATGGCCAGCAGGATCAGCGCCATGGTGGCGCCCAGGTCCACAGTGCCGTAGCTCCCCTTCAGGTACTGGATGTGGATGGTGATGGTGCGGTACTTCTCCAGGTCCAGCACCAGGTAAGGCAGCAGGTAGTCGTTCCACACCCACATGATCTCCAGGATGCCCACGGAGATCATGGTGGGCTTGAGCATGGGCACCACCACCAGGAAGAAGGTGCGCACCGGGCCGCAGCCGTCGATGGCGGCGGCCTCCTCAATCTCCAGGGGGATGGACTTGACGAAGCCCACGAACATGAAGATGGCAAGGCCCGCGCCGAAGCCCAGGTACACCACGGGGATGGTCCAGGGGGTGTTCAGCTTGAGCTGGTCGGCGGTGTTGGACAGGGTGAACATCACCATCTGGAAGGGGACCACCATGGAGAACACGCACAGGAAGTACAGCGCCTTGCAGAAGGGGGAATCCACCCGGGCAATGTACCAGGCGGCCATGGAGGTGCCGATGAGAATGAGGGCGGTGGACAGCACGGTGATGACCACGCTGTACTTCACGCTGTTCCAGAAGGGGTAGTTGCCGAAGGTCATGCCCTTGATGAAGTTGTCCATACCCGCCCACATCTCGCCGGTGGGGAGGGCGAAGGTGTCGGTCTTGACGAAGGTGTTCAGCTTGAAGGAGTTGATGAGCACCGCCACCACGGGCAGCACGTAGATGACGCAGATGACGCTTAAAATCACGGTGAGGATGGTCTTGCCCCTGCGTTCGGCAGCCAGGGAGTTCATTACTGCTGCACCTCCTTTTTACGGGTGTAGGCCAGCTGGGCCAGGCCGAGACCGGCCACCAGGATGAAGAAGATAACCGCCTTGGCCTGGGCCGTGCCGTGGGCGTTGGGGCTGGAGTTGTTGTAGGTGGTGAAGATGTTCAGCGCCAGCATCTCGGTGGTCTTGATGGCGGCGCCGCCCTCCTGCATGACGATGGGCTGGCCGTTGGTCAGGGCCAGGTTCTGGTCGAACAGCTTGAAGCCGTTGGTCAGGGTGAGGAACATGCAGATGGTGATGGAGGGCATCACGTTGGGGATGGTGACCTTGAACAGGGCCTGGGACTTGGTGGCGCCGTCGATGCGGGCGGCCTCCAGCATGTCCTCGGGCACCGCCTGGAGCCCGGCGATGTAGATAATCATCATGTAGCCGATCTGCTGCCAGCACATGAGGATGATGAGGCCCCAGAAGCCGTATTTGGAGTCCATGACGATGGAGGTGGAGAACTTGCTGAGGATGCCGTCGAAGATCATGGACCAGATGTGGCCCAGCACAATGCCGCCGATGAGGTTGGGCATGAAGAACACGGTGCGGAAGATGTTGCTGCCCTTGATGTTCTGGGTGAGGACATAGGCCACGGTAAAGGCCAGCACGTTGATGAGCACCAAGGATACCACGGTGAACAGGGCGGTGTACCAGAAGGCGTGGGCAAAGGCGGCGTCCTTGAACGCCCGGACGTAGTTGCCAAAGCCGATGGGCTTGGCGTCGGCAATCAGCTTGAACTGGCAGAAGGAGAGGTAAATGCCCTGGACGAAGGGCCAGACAAAGCCGATGATGAACGCGCACACCACCGGGCCCAGGAACAGCGGGAACCATTTCCGGGTGGACCGGCGGATGGTGTTGCCGCGGGTGATCTTTTTCCGATTCAAGGTATCAGCTCCCTTTCTCAAGATGGCGGACGGATGGGGTTGTAGGGGCGCATATGATGCGCCCGCTCTGTGGCGGCAGGTGCGGCGGGCGGATGGTATCCGCCCCTACAAAGGGAAGGCCGGGGCGGGCGGGCTGCCCGCCCCGGCTTTTGTGAATACAGCTCCTAAGTCAAAGCGCGTTGTTCGGTTAGCCGTTGACGGCGGCGTACTGGGCGGCCCAGCCGTCCACGAAGGCGGTGCGCACGCTGGCCCAGTTGGCGTCGGACTGGTCGGCGTTGTAGGCGTTCAGGGCGGACACCAGGGCGGCGCGGTACTCGTCCACGTTGGGCTGGAAGTTGGTGGCCCAGTTCATGACGTAGCAGCCGTTGTTGCTGTACTCGTTGGCGTCGGCCAGGAAGCCGTTGGTGGACTCGGCGGCGCTCTTATAGGGCATCACGCCGAAGGTGTCCACCAGCATCCGGCTGGCCTCGGGGTCGGTGACGCACCAGACCATGAAGTCCATGGTGGCCTTCTGGTCATCCTCGGACACCTTGCCGTTGATGGCCCAGCAGTTCTCGGTGCCGCAGTTCAGGCCGGCCTTCTCTTCACCGGCCACGCCGCAGTAGTAGGGGATCATGGTGGCGTTGGGCACCTGCTCCTTCAGCCCCTCGTACTCCCAGGAGCCCTGCACCTGGAAGGCGGCCTTGCCGGAGCGGAACTCCTCGCTGGCGTCGTGGCCGCCCACGGACAGGTCGGTGGGGGCGGTCAGGCTGTTGTTGATGCACAGGTCGTACAGGTTCTTGAAGTTATCCATATACTTGCCGGAGATGGTGGGGGGGCACTCGGTCCAGGTGCTGCCCTCCTGCTCATAGTAGTACTCCAGGTTGGCCATGTGGCCGGTGAAGCGCCAGGAGGAGGAGCCGTCCATATCGCAGGAGGTGAAGGCATCGAAGCCCAGCTCGCCGGCGCGGGCGTGGATGTCCTCCACCACGGCCTTGAGGGTGTCAAAGTTGGTGATCTCATCCATGGTGTGGCCGGCCCGCTCCACCAGGTCGGGGTTGACGATGATGCCGTAGCACTCGTAGCAGTAGCCGATGGACACCAGCTTGCCGTTTTCGTCGTAGAGGTTGTAGGCGTCGGTGTTCAGCTCGTTGGCGATGGGGGTGCCGGTCAGATCCAGGGCGTAGTCGGTCCAGTCGCGCACGCCGGCCTGGTTGCCCACGTTGAAGATGGTGGGGGCCTCGCTCTTGCCCATCTCGGCGTTCAGGGTCTGGCTGTAGGTGCCGGAGGCGGCGGTGACGATCTTCACCGGCACGCCGGTCTTCTCGGTGTACATCTCGGCCACGTTGTTGAGCACCTCGTCGGACTCAGGCTTGAAGTTGAGCCAGTAGACGCGGCCCTTGGCATCGGTGTTGTTGCTCTCTATGGGCTGGCTGGCCTCGGTGCCGGGCTTGGTGCTGTCGGCCGGGGGCGTACTGTTATCGGCTTCTGGCTTGCTGGTGCATCCAGCAAGCAGCATGGTCATGACCATGCTGAGGGACAGTACGAGCGCGAAGAGCTTCTTACTCATTTTTCATTTCCTCCTAGTTTTTGATAGGAGCCGGAAACGTTTCTGGTAACGCTACCGAAAACGTTTCCAGCCCCTGTGCCATCATAATAACAACATCATACACAATTTGCAAGGAGAAATTTGCCGGTTTTGCCAACTTCGGAGGAATGCAAAAAAAGGGAGGCGCAATTTTGTGGAAAACACACAAGAGGACATGGGGGAAAAAAGATATCCCCGGCCTTTGGAACAAAGACCGGGGACGGTGGGGAGGGGATAGGGGGGTCAGTAGCGGCGGATCACGGCCACCACCCGGCCCAGGATGGAGCATCCCTCGCCGTCGATGGGCTGGTATTCGCCGCTGGAGTTTTCCGGGTAGAGCCAGATGTGGCCGTCGTTTTCCCGGCGGAAGGTCTTGACGGTGGCTTCGTCCTCAAACAGGGCTACCACGATGTCCCCGTTGCGGGCCAGGGGCTGCTGGTGGACCACCACCACGTCGTCGGGGAGTATGCCCGCCTCCAGCATGGACTCGCCCCGGACCTTGAGGGCAAAGTGCTCCCCGGTGAGGCCGCCGGTGTCGAAGGTGAGGTATTCCTCAATGTTCTCCTGGGCCAGGATGGGGGCGCCCGCCGCCACATAGCCCACCAGGGGCACCTGGTCCTTCCGGCCGTGGGAGGGGTCGGTGATGGTGATGGCCCGGGTCTTGCCCTCGGCCTGGGTGATGCAGCCCGCCTCGCGCAGGCCCTTGAGGTGGAAGTGGACGGTGGCGGGGGATTTCAGCCCCACGGCCTGGGCAATCTCCCGCACGGAGGGGGGGTAGCCGTGTTCGTCGGCGAAGGCCAGGATGTAGTCGTAGATCTGCTGCTGTTTGGGGGTTAGTTTAGCCATGGCGCAAGCTCCTTCCAAAGTCGTCCCCGTGACGGTGGGGACGGTGAACGTTTCCGGCTCGTGGGGGTATTATACCATATGACGTTCGAAATGTCAAACGTTCGTTCTAAATTTTTTCATTTTTGTGCAAAATTTTTGACCTTCCACGGCCATGGCGAAAGTCCAGGCCAATAAGCAGGGCGCAGCCCAGCACCAGAAGGGCCAGAATAAGCAGGGCGCAGTTGCGGAAATACGCCTGGGGGAGGATGTTGATGATCTGGTCGGCGGCGGGGTCGAAGAGCCAGTTGTCCTTGCCGGGGAAGAACAGGGCGTGGAATACCACGAAGGCCCGGTCAAAGTCCAGCGCGGCCAGGGCGCCCACCAGCAGGAACACGCCCCCCAGCCCGGCCCCCGCCCAGAAGCCGGGTCCCCGGCCCAGCAGGGGGGCGGGCCCCACCCCGCCCCGCCGGGCCAGCAGGCCCAGGCAGGCCAGCGCCGCCAGGGCGGCGGCAAAAACCCGCAGGTCCAGCAGGAACAGCCCCCGCACGTCGGTGAAGTGGCTTTTGCCGCTCTCCGACCAGCGCAGCGCGCCGGTGGAAAATTCCTCCCCGCCCAGGCAGTAGTCCAGCATCTCGTCAAAGGCGGTCTTGATTTCCCCCTCCGTGTACCCCGTCCGTTCCGCCAGCCGGAGGGGGCCGATGTGGGCGTAGTAGAAGGGGCGGCACAGGATGGGGACGGCCACCGCCCCGGTGAGCAGGGCCAGGGCGGTGAGCGCGGCCAGCGCAATGGCCAGGGGCTTGCTGGTTTTCATTTGACGTTCTCCTTTCCGGGGAAGGCGGACAGGGCGATGAGCGCCTGGGAAGGCAGATAGAACAGCCACATCCCAACGGACGCGGGAAAGTACAGCGGCGAAGCGGGGGGAAGGGCGTTGAACAGCCCCACGCACACGTCGCACCCCACGAACAGGGTGAGGCCCAGGGCAAAGGCGTGCCGGCGCGCCCCGTCCACCGTCCAGGCCAGCAGGGTGTTGGACAAAAGCTGGGAGAAGTACAGCGCCGCCGCCAGATTCACGGCGGAGGCCATGCCCAGGGCGTACACCCCCAGCTCCGCACCCAAGGCCAGGACGGAGCGGAGGAAATAAGCGCCGTCCGCCCCGGCGCGGCGCAGGCGGAGGAAATAGACGGTTTGGACGGCCAGGAACAGGGCGATGCCCAGGAGGTACTGGTCGTTCCGCACCAGCAGGAACCAGTCCGCCCCGGCGGTGAGGGCCAGCGCCAGGGGCACCAGCCGATCTGTGCCCAGCAGGGAATAGGCCAGGCACAGCACGATTCCCGCGTACTTGATGGGGACGCTTTGGCCCCCGCGCCCCGTCAGATCCAGCGCCAGGAACAGGGCGTAGAGCACGCCCTCCGCCGACAGAAAGACGGCGCGGAGGGGGGAGGGGACGGGCCTATTCATCGCCGGGCCCCGGCTGGTCGGACAGGTCGCGCTTGATGCCGGACACCACCTGGTAAAATTCCTCCGGCGTGGAGATTTTGCACGCCCGCTCCTTCCAGTAGGAGGCATAGGGGACCCCTTTGAGATACCAGGCCAGGTGCTTGCGCATCTCCAGGCAGGCGATTTTCTCCCCCTTGTGGGCCAGGGCCAGTTCAAATTGGCGGGCGGCGGTGTCCATCCTCCGGTCCAGCGGGGGTGGGGGCGGGACGTCCCGCCCCTCCAGAGCGGCGGCGCACTGTTCCAGCAGCCAGGGATTGCCGAAGGCCCCCCGGCCCACCATGGCCATGTCTGCCCCGGTGAGCTTCAAAATGCGCACCGCATCCCTGGGGGAGAACACGTCCCCGTTGGCGATGACCGGGATGGACACCGCCGCCTTCACCTGCCAGATGTAGTCCCAGCTGGCCGCGCCGGAGTACATCTGGGTTTTCGTCCGGGCGTGGAGGGCCACGGCGGACACACCCGCCCCCTCCATGCGCTTGGCGAACTCCACGCAGTTGATGGAGCCCTTGTCCCAGCCCAGGCGGAATTTCACGGTGACGGGCTTTCCCCCGGCCCCCCGGACCACGGCGGCGGCCACCCGGGCGGCCTTGTCCGGGTCGCGCATGAGGGCGGAGCCGTCCCCGGAATTGGCCACCTTGGGGACGGGGCAGCCCATGTTGATGTCGATGATATCCGCCCCCGACCGCTCCAGGGCCAGGGCCGCCCCTTTTTCCATGAAGGGCTCGTCACAGCCGAAGATCTGGACGGCGGCGGGGCGCTCGCCCTCCCCCAGGCGCAGCAGGGAGGGGGTCTTTTTGTCCCCGTAGCACAGGGCCTTGGCGCTGACCATCTCGGACACGGTGTAGCAGCCGGACAGTTCCCGGCACACCGTGCGGAAGGCCAGGTCGGTGACCCCGGCCATGGGGGCCAGGGCCAGCCGGGTATTCAGCTCCACGCTGCCGATTTTCATGGAATCCGCTCCCGCTTCGTAAAGTTGCCACATATTATACTAAATTCCGCCCCAAAAGGCAAGACAGGTTGCGACTGCCTTTTTGGGACGGACAATTTATAATAAATTAGGTTTCCATAAAATGGATTTCTTATACAAACGATACGACCACGGAGGGATGCGCCATGACGGCAAACGAGGGGACCAGACGGGAAAAACGGGGGCGGCAGCTGTCCATGCCCACGGTGATAAGGCTGTCCGAGTGGGGGATGCGCTTTCTGCTGACGGCGGTGCTGGCGGGGGCGGAGCTGATGGGGGGCCACTCCCTGTTCGCCCTGTCCCTGGTGGCGGTGTGCCGGCCGGGGGCGGAGGGACTGGCAGCGCTTTTTGGGGCGGCGCTGGGCTACCTGTCCTTCCGGGGGGTGGTGGAGGGCTTGCGCTACATAGCCGCCTCCATGATGGTGTACGCGGTGGCGCTGGCCCTGGGGGAGTTCGAGCTGTACCGCCGGCCCTGGTTCATGCCGGCGGTGGCCGCCGCCCTCAACGGCATGGTGGGCTTTGTCTACCAGTCCGCCGCCGGGTGGGGGCGGGGCTCGGTGGTGGGCTTTATCACCGAGGTGGCGCTCACATACGGGACGGTGTGCCTGTACCGCCAGGCCTTCGACCTGTGGGAGAAGTACCGCCCCGGCGGGGAGATCGCCCTGCCCCAGATGGCGGGGGCGGCCACCCTGGCGGCCACGCTGATGATGACCCTCACCCGGGTGTCGGTGGCGGGGGAGTACTCCCTGGGGCGGGTGCTGTGCGTCCCCATTGTGCTCATCGCCGCCTGGAGGGGGGGCGCGGGGCTAGGCGCGGCGGCGGGGGTGGTGTCCGGGCTGGCCATGGGCTTTTCCGCCGGGCTGCCCACCTACTACACCCTGGCCTACGCCCTGCCCGGCCTGGTGGCGGGGGTATTCGTCAGGCAGAGCCGGCTGATGTGCGCCGCGGCCTACGCCCTGAGCGGGGCGGCGGCCATCCTGTGGACCTGGGAGCTGGGGCCGGGGGACGCCATGGGCTGGGAGCTGGCGGCGGGGACGGCGGTGTTCCTGCTGCTGCCGGACAAGCTCCTGCGCCGGCTGTCCGCCCTGGTGCGCCAGGAGGCGCCGGAGGAGGAGGGCGTCCACGCCCGGCAGTTCGCCGCCCGGCGCCTCCAGCAGACCGCCGAGGCCTTCCGGGCGGTGTCCGGGGGGCTGCGCACCGCCTTCCAGGCCCCCGCCGCCCCCAACGACGGGGATGCCGCCCGCATATTCGACCGGGCGGCGGACCGGGTGTGCGTCAAGTGCAAGCAGAAGGAGCGGTGCTGGCAGCGGGAGTACCAGGTGACCAAAACCGCCCTGGCCGACGCCCTCACCCCCATGCTGGATCGGGGGGCGGGGGCGATGGAGGACTTCCCGCCCCACTTTTCCAGCCGCTGCATCCGCTTTGAGACCTTCCTGGTGGCGGCCAACGGGGAGCTGTCCGCCCTTCTGAGCCGCAGGCGGTACGACAGCCGGGTGCGGGAGAGCAGGGCGGCGGTGTGCGCCCAGTACGGCCACATGGCCTCCGTGCTGGACCGGGCGGCGGCGGAGCTGGCCCAGGAGCCGGCGGTGGACGTGCGCCGCCAGCGGCTGGTGAAGCAGCGCCTGGCCGCCCTGGGGCTGGAGGGCCGGGTGACGGTGTACGCCGACCAGTACGGCCACCTGCAAGTGGAGGTGGAGGGCCAGGGGGCGGAGCAGCTGGGCCGGGAGGGGGAGGTCGGGCGGCTGTCCGCCATCCTGGGCTGCCCCCTGCGGGACGCGGACAGCCAGCGGGGCCATGCCCGCCTGTGCCAGAAGGAGCCGCTGATGGCCATCGCCGGGGTGGCCGGGGCGGACCGGGCGGGCCAGAGCGTCAGCGGCGACGCCGGGGTGTGGTTCAAGGACGGCGCGGGTAAGCTGAACTTCCTGCTGTGCGACGGCATGGGCAGCGGCGCGGAGGCCCGGGAGGACAGCGAGAACGCCCTGCGGCTGCTGGAGAAGTTCCTCCGGGCGGGGCTGGCCCCGGAGGAGGCGCTGACCACCGTGGGGGAGGCCCTGGCCCTCCGGGGGGAGGAGGAGGGGGGCTTCACCACGGTGGACCTGCTGCAAATCGACCTGTTCAGCGGCAAAAGCGCGGTGTACAAGCTGGGGGCGGCCCCCACCTATCTGCGCCGGGGGGGCGGGGTGGAGCGGCTGTGCGGCCAGTCCCTTCCCGCGGGGACGGCGGCGGGGGAGCTGTCCGCGCCGGACGCCTTCCCCCTGTCCCTGGATGCGGGGGACTGTGTGCTGCTGGTGAGCGACGGGGTGACCACTGGGAAGGACGACCGGTGGCTGCGCAAGATTTTGTCCGAGTTCGACGGCCTGTCCCCCCAGGCGCTGGCCGCCCAGGTTTTGCAGGAGAGCGGCGTGCGCTCGGGCAGCGGGGACGACCGCACCGTCATCGCCATCAAGCTGGACGTGAGGAAATAAGAACAACAGAAGGGGCCGGGAGGTTATCCTCCCAGCCCTTTCACCAGTTCCTCCCACCACTCGATGAGCTTGAATTTCAGCACATAGCCCCCGTCCCGGCCGGTGATGAGGGCCACCTGATTCTCGGACAGCACGCCCTCCGCCGCCGTCTCCACCGATTCCTCCGCCACCGAGGCCAGGCACAAGGGGGGGAACACCACGCACCACCAGTTGCGGCCCTCCCCCGCCCCGATGGTCACCCGCAGCGCCCGGTACTGCCCGGCGGGGAGGGAAAAGCCGTCGTACTCCTTGGTGGGGAACCACTGGTCGGCCAGGGTGACGGCCACCGGGTCGTGGTTCCCCGTCCGGGCCAGGGCGTCCGCCCCCGCCTGGGCCAGCTCGTCCAGGTGGGGGGCCAGGGCCGCCTCGGCGGACTGCCTATCGTCCGCGCCGTCCAGCAGCTGGGAGGCCCGGGAGAGCACCGCGTCCCGTACCAGCAGCTTCCGGGCCTGGTCCGCCTCCGAGTCGGAGTTGGCGATGACGTGGAGCCGCAGTACCTGTCCGGCCAGGGCGGCCTCGCTGGCGGAGGCCCACACCCCGGCGGTGAGGGTCAGCCCGAAGGCCAGAAACAGCGCGGCCTCCCACAGGCGCAGCCTGGAGGGGGAAGAAAAGGGGCTTTTCATAAAAAACACCGTCCTATGTACCGTATGGGCACAGTATGGACGGCGTTTTTTTGTTTTATACCCGGGACGGCAAATTTTACTGCGGCGCGCACACGAACACGTCCCGATAGCTTTCCCGCAGGCGGGCGCAGGCGTCCCGGGCGCGGGCCTCGTCCTCGAACAGCCCGAATACCGACGGCCCGCTGCCCGACATGGACGCCCCCAGCGCCCCGCAGTCGATGAGCACCGATTTGATTTCGTTGATTTCCGCCAGCCGCCGGGGCTCCAGCACATCTTCAAACACATTGTACATGCGCCGGGCCACCCCGGCCAGATCCCCGGCTTCCAGGGCGTCCGCCACCCCGGCGGTGTCCGGGCGGCGGACGATTTTCCGCACGTTCACCCGGCCAAAGAGCTGGGGGGTGGAGATGGAGAAGGGGGGCTTGCAGATGACGATATGGCAGGGGGGCAGGGGGGGGAGCGGGGTGAGGCGTTCCCCTCTCCCCTCCGCCAGGGCGGTGCCGCCCAGTACGCAGAAGGGCACGTCGGAGCCCACCCGCTCCCCGATTTGGGCCAGCTCCGGCCGGGACAGCCCCGCCCCGGCCAGCTCGTTCATGGCGTGGAGGACGGCGGCGGCATCGGCGCTGCCCCCGGCCAGCCCGGCGCACACCGGGACATGCTTGCGGATGGACACGTCCACCTCGCCCCCCAGGCCGGTGGCGGCGCGGAAAGCGGCGGCGGCCATCTGGGCCAGGTTTTTCCCCCCGGTGGGCAGAAAGTGGAGGTCGGACACCGCCGTCCCCGCCTCCCCCCGGGCGGGGGTGACGGTGAGCTCGTCCGCCAGGGAGACGGACTGCATCACCATCTGCAAATCGTGGTAGCCGTCCTCCCGTTTGCGGAGTATGTCCAGGGTGAGGTTGATTTTGGCGTTGGCGGTCAGTTCCATTGCGCACTCCTTATCCATTCAAAACGCTGCCGGGTTATCTTCCAGCGCCCCTGCGGCCACCGCGGCCATGGCCTTCCGGTCCAGGGGCCGGTTGAGGAAACGCTCCAGCGCCAGCACCGCCTGGTTTACCAGCATGGGCAGGCCGTTGAGGGTTTTCAGCCCCCGGCGCTTGGCCTGGGAGAGCAGCTCCGTCCGGGCGGGGTGGTAGATCAGGTCGAACACCCCTGCCCCTGGGGGGAGGGCGTCCAGAAACGAGAAGTCCGCAAACTGGTGGGGGCAGCCCGCCATGCCCAGGTTGGTGCAGTTGACCAGCAGCCGGGACCGGGCCGCGCACCTGACCAGCGTTTCCGGGTCGAATTCGGCGGGGGCCAGCCGCCCCAGGGGGTCCTGGGCGCACAGGGTCTGGGCCCGCTCCACGGTGCGGTTGCAGACGAACACCCGCTCCGCCCGGCTGGCGGCCAGGGCCAGCGCCACCGCCTTGGCCGCGCCCCCCGCCCCCAGCAGGGTGACGGTCATCCCGGCGGGGTCGATGCCCAGGCTGTCCCGCAGGGCGGCCGCCGCCCCGGCCCCGTCGGTGTTGAAGCCCACCCACTTCCCGTCCCGCAGGCAGACGGTGTTCACCGCGCCCATGGCCCGGGCGGCGGGGTCGATGTGGTCCAGCAGGGGGAGGAGATCCTCCTTGTGGGGCATGGTGGCGTTGAAGCCGGATACGCCGCTGTCCCGCGCCCAGGCCAGATATTGGGGCAGTTCCCCCCGGCGCACCACATGGGGGGTATAGGGGATATCCAGCCCCAGCGCCCCCAGCATGGCCCCCTGGATGACGGGGGATTTGGAGTGGAGCACCGGGTCGCCGATGATCTGCAGTTTCATCTGCTGCCCTCCAAAAAATAATCCATGGCCATCAGGTAGCCGTCGAAGCCGTGGCCGTAAATCTGGCCCACGCAGGCGGGGGCGGTGACGGACACCGCCCGGAAGCTCTCCCGCCGGTCGATGCGGCTGATGTGCACCTCGTAGGCGGGCACGTCCACCGCCTTCAGCGCGTCCAGGATGGCGTAGCTGTAGTGGGTGTAGGCGCCGGGGTTGATGATAATGGCGTCGTACACCCCGTCGGCGGCGTGGATCTCGTCGATGATGGCCCCCTCGTGGTTGGACTGGAAGCAGCGGGCGGTGGAGCCGCGGGCGGCGGCGTGGCCCCGGATGAGTTCACACAGGGCCTCATAGGACTGATTGCCGTAGATGCCCGGCTCCCGTTTGCCCAGCAGGTTCAGGTTGGGGCCGTTGATGATGAGAAAGTTCACGATGGGCACACCTCCAGATAGATGCGGGAAATCTGCCGGCTGGCCTCCTGGGGGCCGCCGCCGCAGGGGATGACCCAGTCCGCCCAGCGGCGGTAGACCGGGGCACGCTCCTCAAAGCGGCGGATAAAATCCTCCCGCCCGCCCTGGGCCAGGGGGCGGCCGGACACGTCCAGGGCGTCATAGGTCTCCCCCGGGTCCCGGTCCAGCCAGAATACCAGGCCGTTTTTTTTCAGGGCGGCAATGGCCCCCTCCTGGGTGGGCAGCCCCCCGCCGCAGGCGATCACCAGCCCCTGCCGCCCGGACAGCTCCCGGCACAGCTCCAGCTCCAGCGCCCGGAAATACGCCTCGCCCTCCTGGGCAAAGATAGTGGGGATGGGGCGGCCCTGCCGCTGTTCAATGAGCGCGTCGGTGTCGGCCGGCTCCAGCCCCAGCCGACGGGCCACCAGGCGGCCCACGGTGGACTTGCCGCAGCCCATCATGCCGATCAGGACGATGTTTTTTTTCATGGCCCGGCCTTCTCGCCTGTGCGTTTCACGTGAAACGCATGTTCTTGCTCCTGACCCAGATTGGAGGGGAACCACCCCAGCACCCGGAACTCCCCGGTGGTCTGGGCCAGCTCGTGGAGGGCGTCGCCCACGGCGGGGTCGCCGGGGGCCCCGGTAAACTCCAGGAAGAACATATATTCCCAGCTCCGCCCGGGCATGGGCCGGGACTCCAGCTTGACCATGTTCAGCCCGTGGACGGCAAACACGGTGAGCACCTCGTGGAGGGAGCCCGCCTCATGGGGCAGCACGAACAGGGTGCTTACCTTGTCCGCGCCGGGGCGCAGCTCCAGCCGGGGGGAGACCACCACGAACCGGGTGGTGTTCTGCGTGTTGTGGTTGATCCCCCGGGCCAGGATCTCCAGCCCGTAGAGCTCCGCCGCCCGGGCGGAGCAGATGGCGGCCTTGGTCAAATCGCCGCTGTCCGCCACCATTTTGGCCGACCCGGCGGTGTCCGCCTGGGGAACCTGCTTCCAGCCGTGGTGGGCGTTGAGGTAGCGCTCACACTGGAACAGCCCCTGCTCGTGGGAGTAGACGTGGGTGATGGACTCCAGCGACGCCCCCGGCAGGGCCATGAGGCAGTGCTCCACCTTCACCGTGGTCTCCCCCACCATATAGCACTCGTACTGGGTGAGCAGGTCGTAGATCTGCCGGATGGCCCCGGTGGAGCTGTTCTCAATGGGCAGCACGGCGTAGTCCGCCCGCCCCTCCCGCAGGGCCAGGAAGCAGTCCTCAAACTGCTCCAATCCCGCAGCGCGGACGCTCCCGCCGAAGAAATCCAGCGCCGCCTGTTCGCTGTACGCCCCCGGCTCCCCCTGGTACGCCACCCGGGGGGCGGGTATGGGCTGGCGCTGGGCGTCCCGGGCCTCTCGCCAGCGGCGGACGCCGGGGTTGTCCGCCCCCTGGCCCAGCATGTCCCGCTGCTGCCGCCGGGACAGGGCCATCACGGTCTGGAACAGGGTGACCACCGCCGGGCGCAGCTCCTCCCCGGCCAGCTCCCCCTTGTTGCGGAGCACCTGCCGCTCCCGCTCCTGGTCCAGCACCGGGATGCCCCGCTCCCGCTTGTACGCCCCCACCCGGGCCGTCACGTCCATCCGGCGGCGGAACAGCTCCACCAGCTCCCGGTCGATGGCGTCGATGTCCCGGCGCAGGTTTTGCAGCTCGTCCATCAGCGGTACATCTCCTTCAGCTCCATGTAGTGCTCCGCGTTTCTGCGCAGCCCGGCGATTTCCTCCTGCGTGAGGGGGCGAACCACCCTGGCCGGGTTGCCCAGCACCAGGGAGCCGTCGGGGGCGTCCATTTTGCCCGTCACCACCGACCCCGCCCCCACCATGCAGTTTTTGCCGATTTTGGCGAAGTCCAGCAGGGTGGCCCCCATGCCGATGATGGTGTTGTCCCCCACCACCGCGCCGTGGACCACCGCGCCGTGGCCCACGGACACCCAGTCCCCCAGCACGGTGGCGTGCTTTTCCGAGTGGAGCACGCAGCAGTCCTGGACATTGCACCCCCGGCCCAGGGTGATGGACATGCCGTCCCCCCGGAGGACGGCGTTGAACCACACCGAGCAGTCCGGGCCGAGGGTGACGTCCCCCATCACCGCCGCCCCGGGGAGGATGACAGCGTCCCCGTCGGTTTGACGCAGAGTTTTCAAATCCATCATAAATACCTCACAGTGTTCAGATTCCCAGGAGCTCACAAGCTGCCAAGGCCGCCGCAGCTTCAATGACGGGCACCGCCCGGTGGACCACACAGGGGTCGTGCCGGCCCCGGAGCTCCAGCACCGCGTTCTCGCCCTTGGCCATGTCCACGGTGAACTGCTGCCGGGCGATGGAGGGGGTGGGGCGCAGGGTGGCCTCGAACACCAGGGGCATGCCGTTGGTGATGCCGCCGTTGATGCCCCCGGCGCAGTTCTGCTCCGCCCTCACCGTGCCGCCGCCGTCCATATACAGCGGGTCGTTGGCCTCCGAGCCCCGCATGAGGGCGAAGGCCGTCCCCGCCCCGAAGGCCACCGCCTTCACCGCCGGGACGGCGAACAGGTACTGGGAGAAAATGCCCTCGGCGTTCCGGCCGAAGTCCGGCTCCCCCAGCCCGGCGGGCAGGCCGAACACGGCGCACTCAATGGCCCCGCCCACGGAATCCCCGTCGTTTCTGGCCTCCAGGATGGCGGATTGCATCTCCGCGCCCCGTTCGTCGTTGAGGACGGGGAAATCCTTGGCAGCGGCCTCCCGCAGGGACTCCCAGTCCTCCAGGGCGTCGTCGTTGACGCCGTAGACGGTGGAGATGTGGGCCCCCACATAGATGCCCTTTTGGGCCAGAAGCTGCTTGGCAACCCCCCCGGCAAAGACCAGGGGGGCGGTGAGCCGCCCGGAGAAGTGCCCCCCGCCCCGGTAGTCGTTGAAGCCCTGGTAACGCACGTGGGCGGCGTAGTCGGCGTGGCCGGGACGGGCCAGGTCCTTGGTGCGTTCATAGTCCCCCGAGCGGGTGTCCGTGTTTTCTATGACGGCGCACAGCGGCGCGCCGGTGGTGCGCCCCTCAAACAGGCCGGAGAGGACGCGGGGCTCGTCCCCCTCCCTGCGGGGGGTGGACAGGGCGTTTTTGCCCGGGGCGCGGCGGGCCAGGTCAAAGCGGACGGCGTCCAGGTCCAGAGCCAGTCCCGGGGGGACGCCCTCCAGCACCACGCCGATGGCCGGGCCATGGGACTCGCCAAAAATGGAATATTTCATGACTTTATAACTCCTTGTGGTCGGAATCGCCGCCGGGGGCGGGGAGGACATAGACCGCCTCCGTGCAGTCGAACTCCCCGGTGGGCCGGAAGCCGGAGCGTTCGTAGAGCCGGACGGCCCGGGTGTTCTCCGGCTCCACCGTGAGATAAATCTCTCCGCGCCCGTACAGGGCGTACATCTCGTCCAGCACCAGGGGGAGGGCCTGGGCGCCCAGCCCCCGGCCCTGGCAGTCCACGTCGATCATATAGCGGCACAGCAGGGGGACGTTCCCCCGCTCCTCCCACAGACCGAAGAAGGCGAAGCCCACGGGCTTGCCGTCGGACAGGATCAGGCGGCAGGTCCAGGCCGGGTCATAGGCGGCCTGGAGCAGGGAAAAGGCGTTGCTGGTCACCCACTGCTGGTCCAGGGGGTTGAGGCGGGCCTCATCGGTGGTGAGCAGGGCGGCCTGTTTCCAGTTATCCGGCCCGATGGGGGCCAGCGACAGCTCGTAGTGCCGCTGGATGTCCCCCCCCAGCTGCTCAAACTCCTCCCAGAAGTTGGGGTAAGACTTGGACACGCATTCCGCGCCGTTGATTGTCACGGGATGATTACAGCGCGTAGCGGCAATAGCGGCCATCATGGCGATACGGTGGTCATTGAAGCTGTCTACCTCTACCCCCCCGGCCAACCGCTCCTTTCCAGTAATTTTGAGGAAATCAGGGCCCTCCTCGACATCGGCCCCCAAGGCGCTGAGCACCGCCGTGATGGAGGCCAGCCGGTCGCTCTCCTTTATGCGCAGCCGGGCGGCGTTGACCAGCCGGGTGTGGCCCATCCCCCGCAGGGCCGCCATAACGGCCAGGGGTGGCGCCAGGTCGGGGCAGCCGGACACATCGAAGGAGTCCGCCCACATGAAAAACTGGTCGAAATAGTCGGCCATCACCCGGTCCCCCTGGCTGGAATGGGGGTTCATCCCCTGCACGTCCACATCCCAGAGGTACATGGCGGCGTACCAGAACGCCGCCTGGGACCAGTCCGCCTCCACAGCGAGGGAGCGGGGGCGGTACAGCTGCCCGCCTGGGATGTGCCAGCCGTTTTCCCGCGTCTCCACCCGTACGCCGAACTGGCTCAGCGCCTCCACCGTCATATCCGCATAGCCCCGGCTCTCCAGCGGGGTGGTGAGGACGATTTCGCTCTCCCCCTCCAGCAGGGGCAGGGCGTACAGCAGCCCGGTGATGAACTGGGAGGACACGTCGCCGGGGAGCCGGTAGGTTCCCGGCGTGAGCATCCCGGTTACGGTGAGCGCGCCGTCCTGGAACTCATGAAAGATGCCTTTCTCGCCAAAGAGGTCGAAGTAGGGCTTGAGGGGCCGCTCCATCAGCCGCCCCCGGCCGGTGAAAATGCCGCCCCCCCGAACGGCCAACGCCACGGGGATCAAGAAGCGTAAAGTGGAACCGCTTTCCCCACAGGCCAGTCGGGGGCAGGCCATCCGCCGCAGGGGGGACATGGGATTGGCCCCCATGCCCCGCACCGTGACGGTGCTCCCCGCCCAGGAAAACCCCGCGCCCAGTTCCTCCAGACAGTTGACGGTGGCCTCAATGTCCTGGGAGCGGCCCACGTTGGTGATGGTGCTCTCCCCGTCCGCCAGGGCGGCGGCGATGAGCAGGCGGTGGGCCTGGGATTTGGAGGGCGGCGGGGTGACGGCCCCGGACAGCGGGCCGGGGGTGATGGTGACGTTCATTGCAGGGCCTCCAATCGTTTCAGTAGTTCCGCCTTGGGCAGCTTGTGGGGGGAGGCATGTCCCATTTGATCCAGCAGGATGAGGGCGATGTCCGCCCCCGCCCCCTTCTTGTCCAGACCGACGGCGGCGGCGTAGTCTGACTTGGAGCAGGAAATCCGGGTGGGCAGGCCCAGGGCGCTCAGCGCGGCCTCGATCTGCTCGGGAACCTCTGGAGGGGTGCCCAGCCTGGCCCCCAGCCTGGCGGCGGCACACATGCCAGCGGCCACCGCCTGGCCGTGGGTCCACTCCACGTAATGGCCCGCCAGCTCGTAGGCGTGGCCCAGGGTGTGGCCGAAGTTCAGGATCATCCGCAGGCCGGTGTCCAGCTCGTCCTCCATGACCACTTTCCGTTTGATATCGCAGCAGGTATACAGGATGTGTTCAATATCCGCCATCAGCGCCTGCCGGGAGGGCCGGCCGGCGAGAAAATGGAAGAAGTCCTCGTCCCAGATGCAGCCGTACTTCACCACCTCCGCCATACCGTCCATGAACACGGGCAGGGGCAGGGTGTCCAGCGTCTCCGGGTCCATGAGCACCAGCTTGGGCTGGCAGAACACCCCGGCCAGGTTCTTGCCCGCCTTCAGGTCAATGGCGGTCTTGCCGCCCACAGAGGAATCCACCTGGGAGAGCAGCGTGGTGGGGATCTGGACGAAGGGCACCCCCCGCAGGATGGTGGCGGCGGCGAAGCCCGCCAGGTCCCCCACCACGCCGCCCCCCAGGGCGGCGACGCCGTCAGTGCGGGTGAGGCCGAAGTCCATGAAGCCCTCCCAGAGCCGGACGAGCTGGGAAGGGTTTTTGCTTTCCTCCCCGGCGGGGACAACAAAGAGACGGCAGTCAAACCCGGTGGCGGACAGGCTGTCCAGCACCGGGGCACTGTAAAGGGGTTCTACATGACTGTCGGTGACCACCGCCAGCTTGCGGGCCTTTGGCAGGACGGCCCGTACCCGCTCCCCCGCCTGGGAGAGCAGGCCCCGCTGAATCAAAATGTCGTACTCCCGGCCCGGCAGGGCCACGGTGAGGGTTGTCATGTCAAATGCCCCTTTCTGTCGGAGGCGGGCCTGCCCCGCCCGCCGTTATACCAATTTCTTCCCCATCAGCTCAATGAGCGGATTCAGCTTCCCCATGAGATGCCGGAACTTCTCCGGGGTGAGGGACTGGGCCCCGTCGCACTTGGCGCAGGGGG
>CATABD010000033.1 GCA_949494735.1 uncultured Oscillospiraceae bacterium | reverse complement strand
TATTTCCCGTTGCTTATGCGCTTGATGGGTGCTTTATTCAGTGGTTCCTTAAAAACGCAAATCTGACGTTTTTAGAATTTTGCCAGGGGAGCGTGTGAAATGGGCGCATCCGAAATCCCTCATATGACCTATCAGCAGTACCGGACGGCCCGGCGACTGGTGCATGAGTGCTGCAACTACGATTGTGGAAACTGCCTGCTCCTGGATGATGGCGAGGAATGTGTTTGTCCGCAGAGCATCACCTATTCCCTAATCTGCAAATGGTTCCGCGCCGCCGTCCTTCCCCTGGACACTGGTCTGTGCGCCGCGCTGTTCCCTCCACCCGCTGTCAGACGGCGGCGCTGCCGGGAGTGCGGGAAGCCGTTTGCCCCGCCCAGGCATAACACGCTCTACTGCTCCACCTGTGCCGCAGAACGCGCCAGACGGAGCAAGCGGGCCTGGGCAAAGAAAAACCGGGCTGATGTGTAGAAAAAGTACCCTCTGAAAATGCAGAAATATCAAGGCTTTCAAGACCGCCCTCAACGGGGGCCTGATACATTTCCTTCCTGCCCCCCAAAACGGGCCTCTAACGGCCCACAGCGGCGGCCTGGAGAGCCAACACACAGGAGGCTAATACATGACTGACTACATGACGATAACTACCGAATTGCCGCCCTATTTCTTCTTCCCCTGGTTCCTGCTGGACATGGGCCTGACCCTTACCGCCAAGCTGACCTATGCTCTTTTGCTTGACCGGGCGCGGCTGTCCCAGCTCAACGGGTGGACGGACGAGGCTGGGAGAGTTTACATCATCTTCCCGATTGAGAAGATAGCCGAAATGCTCGGCAAGAGCATGACCACCGCGGAGAACGTATTGGCGGAATTAGAGGCGGCGGGGCTGATTGAGCGAAGACGGCAGCAGTTCTCCAAGCCCAATCACATCTATGTGAAACTGCCTGATGGACAAAGATTTAGCCACCCCTGATGGATAAAAACTTGTCCTTCACCATGGCCGGAAAACTGTTCTTGTAATAGGGCAGAAACCCGGCTGACGCAGGCAAAAAAGCTGGCCCCTAATAAGAACTATAAGAACAATAACAATTACAAGTAAAACGAGTGGGAGTAAATAGCGCCCACTTTTCGGACAAATGTCCACCATGAAAATTTTGAAAACAAGGAGTTGCCTATGGAGCATATCAGCTACAAGACGCAGACCGAGATTGTCAATTTCCAGGGCCGGGAAATCCCGCTGGAAAACCTCACACCCATTCTCACCCCGGAGCAGGAGGCAGCGAAGCGCCGGGAGTTGGAGCAGCGGCTTTACGAGGTGTTCCGCAAGTACCAGCAGAGCGAGAAGTCCGCCTCGTGATTTTTTCAGATTGTGATTGATTTGCGGGGCTGCTGACGGTATAATGAAGCTGTCAGTAGCTCCGTTTCCTTTCAGAAAGGGAGCGCAAAATGAACAATCGAATTGACGCGATCTATGCAAGACAGTCCATCGACAAGAAGGATAGTATTTCTATCGAAAGTCAGATTGAGTTTTGCAAATACGAATTGAGAGGCGGGAGTTGCAAGGAATATCAAGACAAGGGTTACAGTGGTAAGAATACGGACAGGCCCCAGTTTCAAATGCTGGTGGAGGACATCAAGCGCGGGCTGATCGCCAGGGTAGTCGTTTACAAACTCGACCGCATCAGCCGTTCCATTCTGGACTTTGCAAACATGATGGCGCTGTTCCAGGAGTACAATGTGGAATTTATTTCTTCCACGGAGAAGTTCGACACATCCACGCCCATGGGCAGGGCCATGTTGAACATCTGCATTGTGTTCGCGCAGTTGGAGCGAGAGACTATCTAAAAGCGAGTGCAGGACGCATGGTATGCCAGGTGTCAGCGGGGGTTCAAAATGGGTGGACACGCCCCCTATGGATTTCGGACGGAGCCTATTTCTGGTGATGAGCACCATTCTCCGATGTTCTCCTGCCAATGAACCGATGTACCAGTTCATGGATAAGAAACGTGCCGAGGATAAGCCTTACGGCGTCTACATGATGGCCTCTGCCAACAAGTTCCTACGCATCTACTACGCCAGTGTGAAACGGTATCTGGACAGTCTCGAAGCCTAACAGCTAATCTCAGATCTGCTTATCCCAGGCCAGCGCCAAAAATTTTCAATAGCGATGGCTTGGTTTTCTATACCCTTTTTTCGTACTCCAGAAAATTTTGCTCTTCATCAATTTTGGACTTGACTTTTCTTAGCAGGCCTATTATGGGCCTTTTGCAGATGTTTGATCTGCTTCCTTTTGATGCCCATTTTCTGTCTCATCTGGTGGTCCTTATCTGCGCTTTTCCTCTATTTTACTATAATTCTTTGCGCTTGCTTGTTAGGTTGTTGACATTGCCCTATTGGGAGTCTATCTTTTTTCTTCACCTCCGCCACAAATCTACATTTTTTCCTCGGCGTTTTCTTTCATTTTTTCATCGGCGATGACGCCCTGACAAATGGCTTTGAAATGGTCAAACTAGGCCAACGGCCTAGATCAGGATGCTCCAGGGGCCTCCCGCTTCCAGTCCAGTTCCATACGGTTTTCCCTTCCGCTGGATCCGATTCGATCAATACCGATCAAAACAGGCGAAAATCTCCTGTGCCCGGGGCAGCGTCAGTCCTGCGGGAATCATCCCTCCGCCGCAGACGGCGCCCAGGCCCTGCTCTGCCGCCAATTTCATCAACGCGGCCACAATGTTCTCCACGCTCCGGCCCGCCAGATGCTCCCGGGCGTAGCGCACCATGTAGGCCAGTGCCCTTGTTTGGCCGCTGTCTACGATCTGCTCCACATAGCGCAGGTCCAGCTCCCGCGCGCCCACAGTGAAAGTGGTCTTACCAAAGCACTTCACCTTCAGCCGCTCCTGGCGGTATCCATCTCCCCGGTAATTTTTCCGCGTCTGGCTGTCCCCGGATAAGTCCACCACCCTCCCACCAGCAGGCAGATGGAAACCGGGGGCAGTGAGACACGGGACGGGCCGCTCTTCCAGCACAGCCTTGGCCTGGGCGGTAATATCCCGGGCATAATAGGCGTCCATCTGCACCACCTGGTCGGCGATATGGAAATAGGCCCCGCAGCTGCCCACCACCAAGATAAGGGACACACCAGCCCTTTGCCATAAGTCCAAGGCCCGCTCCAAAAACGGGGTGATGGGCTCCTGGTCTCGAGCAATCACTGCCTGCATCAGCTCATCCCGCACCATAAAATTGGTGGCGGAGGTATCCTCGTCCATGAGCAGCACCCGGCTGCCCGCCTCCAACGCCTCGGCGATGTTGGCCGCCTGTGAGGTGCTGCCGCTGGCGTCCAGGGTGGAGAATTTTGTGGTGTCCCGCCCGCTGGGCAGGTGATTGATGAACAGGGAGATGTCTGTATCCGTCACCTTGCGGCCATCCTCCGCCCGGATCTTCACGGCGGTGGCGTCGGTGATGACATACTCCCGGCCATCCCCGGCGATATGGTCGTACACGCCCCGTTCCAACGCCTTCAGCAGGGTGGATTTGCCGTGGTAGCCCCCGCCGGCGATGAGGGTGATCCCCCGGCGCACCCCCATGCCCCGCACCTGCCCCCGGTGGGGCAGCTCCAGGGTCACCGCCATCTCCTCCGGGGATTGGAAGGGCACGGCATTTTTCATGGGGCGGTCGGACACGCCGCTCTCCCTGGGTAGAATGGCTCCGTCCGCCACAAAGGCCGCCAGCTCCAGCCGGGACAACTCCTCCCGGATGAAGCGCCGGTCCTCCGCCAGGGCAATGACCTGCTCCACCTCCCCCTTGGGCGTGCTTGCGTACAACAGGCCCTGCTCCACGCAGACAGGGATGAAGTCAAACAGGATCTTTTCCAGCTCGGGGGCGTTGATGGTCCGGCCGTTGGCCGGGAAGCCCACCTCGAAGCGCAGGGTGACGGCCCCGGCGCACACCTGGCAATCCGTCCGCTCCAGCACCTCCTGGCCGGGGACGGTAACGGCCAGCACACCGCTTTTGCCCGAACCCCTGGCCTGCCGGGAGAACCGCCCCACCTGGCGGCCGAAGCGCCGGAGAAGGTAGTCCTCCAGGGCGGCACGGTTCCACGGGGCCTCCCAGCAAAAAGCTGGGAAGCCCGCAGTTTTGCGATCCACCGCCACACTGAGCTGGGAGGGGGCGGCGAAGGGATCGCCCTGGACATGCTCGATGTTCAGGACATATTTTCCAAAAGACCAGCTCCCAGCCAGGGATTTGTAGGCGGGATAGCTTCTGTGGTCGATGGCGCGCAGGGCGGCCCGCAATCCTTCCGCTGTTTTCATGGCAAACACCGCTTTCTAAAATGAATTGCACAGGCCCTTCAGGCGGTTCACCACCAGCGGTTCCGGCACCTGGGACAGCCGTTTACACTCCCGCCCCCGGAGGACGGTCGGCCCATGTCCCCGTCTCACGGTTTCCATGGGCTTTGTCCTTCCTCCCGAAGCGCCGTACATTGTGCTTCATTCATGATATAAGTTTCCGCTTTGAAAGTCAATATATTGCAGCCAAAACAGACGAAGGCCCCGCAGTGGAACCACTGCGGGGCCTTCTGCCATCAAAATCGCCTAAGGCTTGTTTGAAAATTGTCAACGCGCCCAATCGGCGGGCCTTTTTCCGCCAAGCTGCGTTGATTTGCCTTGAAATACACAAAGTATTTCTGCGCCAAATCGCCTTGTCCGGCGAAAAAATTCCTCGCCGCTGGGCATATTGCCAATTTTCAAACGGCGCCTAAAAGATAATGTCACCGGTATGTTTTTCGTTCACAACATAGTAGGCTTTTCTCTCCTCCGGTTTAATATACAGCTTAAGGCTCGTGACCCGGGTCCGCTTCTTTTGCTCGTGGAACTTGGCTATTGCCGTCTCCGCCAGCGTGTCCAAATTCGTGTCAGCGCCCTGGAACTGCATGATAAACTCAGGCTTCATCCGGCTTGCCTTTTCCTTCTCGACGGCCCGCGCCTTTGCCGCCGCTTCCTTTTCCGCCGGCGTCATCGCTTTCCTGCCAGGCCTTTTCTTGCCCTGTAACTCCTCATTCTTCTTTTCGCTCATGTCAAACCTCCACGTTAAAAATTTTACTGCATATTCTTATTATACACACTTATAAATCAAAGGCAACATTTTTTGCTGTATTTTTTATCCAACAATTCTTAATTGAAATCGCTGGAGCGTACAGAACTGAACAGCAAACAAAAAGCGGGACAGCTCCTTTCGGGGCTGTCCCGCTGTGCTTCATCCTATCCGCATACCTTTATGGATGCTGTTGTCTCTTTCTGTATGCCCTATCCCATGCTTTTAGGCGGCAACACGGCAGTCCACGCAGTTCCCGTCAGAATAGTCCACAAAATGGACCGTCACATTGGGATCGTCCGGGATTTCATAGGGTTGAATTTTGCCGCTCTCAATGTCGGCGATGATCTGCTGCCACTCTTCCTCAGTGTACTGAGGCGCACGGGCCACGTCCCAGTCGTCCAGCGGCACGCCAGCCTTGCCCACGATGCAAGCGCCCCCCTCCAACGGGGTGGAGCCGTCGAAAACAAAGGTTGCGGCCTGAACCCGGTCCGGGTCGATGGCTGTCATTGTGCCGTCTTCCTCTTTGACAAAGACGCTGCCGGCGCCGCCGCTAATGAGCATACCGTCGGGGTCGCCGTCCACAGACTTGGAGTAGAGCTTGCCCTCCTTGATCTCCTGGAGGATGCCCTCGTACATGGCGATGGTCTCGTCGATAATCTCCTGTGTCCAGACGAACTCGCCCCGGCCTCCGGTCCAGCCCTTTTCGCCCAGCATGGCCTGGAGCTCCACTTTCTCTTTCTCCAGCCACGCGGCGTATTCCTCATACGTCCACCACTCCACATCGGCCAGGGGAGAGCGCTGTCTGAACTCCTCGTCCGTCAGGGGCTGCCAGGTCCTGCCCCCATCCCAGCTGTAATAGGTTTTCCCGTCCTTGGGATTGACATAGGAGGAGAGGGTGCTGTCATCCTCAAGCCTTCCTGCGCGCAGCAAGCCGCCCTGCCCACCGGGGATACTGTCCGGCTGCACGGAAGCGGCAAATGCGGTCGTCGCCCCGGCCACCAGGGCGACGGCAAGGGCCAGCGCCAGAGCAGACGCTTTCTTATATTTCATAATGGCTTCGATCCTTTCTTCAATTGCGAGTTTCCCGAAATGATTGTAGGGGGAGAAGCGCCAGCTCCGGGCCTCCTCCATGTTAATGAGGGTCAGAGCGTAAGAGGCTTTCTCCCTGCCGCCCAGGGTATCCATCACCCGTTCGTCACAGGACAGCTCCAAATCCCGGTTGGCCAGGACAAACATCACCCATGCCAAGGGGTTGAACCAGTGGACGCACAGCGCGGCGGCAAATACCAGCTTCGCCACGCTGTCAAAGCGCCGGATGTGAATATACTCATGGGAGAGGATATAGGTCAGGGCGGTTTCATCGCCCCGTTCCATGTCCTCCGGGAGCAGGATGACCGGGCGCAGAATGCCATAGGTCAGCGGCGAGGACACCAGGGCGGACTGCCGTACCTCTAACGGTCTGCGCAGCGTCCGGCCCGCCAGCCAGCGCCGGACAGCGGGGGTATCGTCCGGACAGGAGCAGCGGAACCGCCTTCTGGCCCGCGCGTAGGACACCGCAAAATATGCCGCCATCAGCGCCGCGCCGGCCAGCCAGACCACAGGCAAAACCGCGCCGGGGGCTGTTCCGGCCGATGCAGGTGTGCCAGCGGATATTCCCGCAGCTGGTGTTCCTGGGACTGCTGCCCCGCCCGGTGCCATATACTCACCCACCACCGGCAAATGCATTGTGGGGGCGAACGGGCTGAACGGCAGGGGAATGGTGAAGGGCAGGAGCAGCCGCAGCGCCGCCATCTCCCACAGGGCCAGGAACGCCCCTTTGGGCAGGCGGTGGAGGGCCAGCACCCGAACCACCACGATAAACAGGATGAACACCCCGCCGGACAGGGTCATTTGAACAAGGCTCATTCGCTTTCCTCCTGGGCTTGCAGCTCCGAGACCATGTGCCGCAGGTTGTCGATCTGGGCCTTTGATAGCTTCTGATGGCCCAGCAGGGACGCAAACAGCAGGTCGGGAGAGCTGTCGAACAGCTTATGGAGCAGTTCTTCGGTTTCTGCTGCCTGCACCACATCCCTGGCAATCAGGGCATGGCACAGAAAATTCGGCTCCCTGCGCTCAATGGCGCCTTTGGCGATGCACTTCTTGATGACGGTGTAGGTGGTGTTCATGTTCCAGCCGATGCTTTCTTTGAGTATGTCCGAAATTTGTTTTGCCGGCATATCCCCTTCTTTCCATAGCACATCCATGACTTTCAGCTCCGAGTCAAAGAGCTTGACAGCCATTTCAATCACTTCCTTTCAAACTATTGCAATAGTTTACGCTGTATACACTATCACAGTCGTGTGGTTTTGTCAACACTATTCCAGTAGTTTGCAAATAATTCACATTTTGAAAGCCTCTGGAGTAAGATCAAAGTATGCCGTGATGGAAATATGGCGGGCACTGTGGTAAAATGAATTTGATGTGTAGGCAGGATTGTCAATCCCATGGCCCCATGCTATACTTATCATGACCAAGCAAGGCATTCACATAGGAGAGGTGACCACTGTGGAAAAAACGATCCTCCGCCCCCAGGCGGAACTGCGGTATCAGGAGGAACTGGCGGCGCTGCGCCTCTGGGATCGGGATAACCGAAAGCCGCAGAACTGGCAATTGTCCCCCAAGGCGGTGCGGCTTTTTATTTTGGGCTCCCCCCGCCCGGTTCCCTGCGGCGGCCGGGAGATCGCCATCCGCAAAAAATATCTGGGCAACGACGCCCTGGTGGAGCGCTGCATCATCACCCTGGCGGGCAACCGGGGCCTGATGCTGGTGGGCGAGCCGGGCACCGCCAAGACTATGCTCTCGGAGCTGCTGTCCGCCGCCATCAGCGGGTGCAGCACCAACACCGTGCAGGGCACCGCCGGCACCACCGAGGACATGATCAAATACAGCTGGAATTACGCCCTGCTCCTCGCCAAGGGCCCCAGTCGGGAGGCCCTGGTCCCCTCTCCCCTCTATGTTGGGATGGAGCAGGGCATCCTGACCCGCTTCGAGGAGATCACCCGCGCCCCCGCCGAGGTGCAGGACAGCCTAATCAGCGTACTGAGCGACAAGGTGCTGAACATCCCGGAGCTGGGCGGCGGGGGCCTGCTCTTCGCCCGGCCCGGATTCAACGTCATCGGCACCGCCAACACCCGGGACAAGGGCGTCAATGAGATGTCCAGCGCCCTCAAGCGCCGGTTCAACTTCGAGACGGTGCAGCCGGTGCGGGATGTGGCGTTGGAAAAGCAGATCATCCTGAACGAGGTGGGCGCCCTGGCCGCCTCCGCCGGCATCACGCAGCCGCTGGACGCCGAGGCCGCCGAGCTGCTGGCCGCCACCTACCACGAGCTCCGGGAGGGTGTCTCCGATGCGGGCCAGCGCATCGAAAAGCCCGGCGCCGTCATGAGCACCGCCGAGGCCATCTCCGTCTACTTCCAAACCCTGATGACCGCCTGGTACTACGGCGACGGCCGCATGGATGAGCGGGATTTGGTGGACAATCTGGTGGGCGCTGTGGCCAAGGAGTCCCGGGAGGACCTGGATAAGATCGCCAACTACTTTTCCACCGTGGTACGGGATAAAGCGCGACGGGAGGGCGGCGCATGGACACGCTATTACGAGGCCAGAAGCCGGTTAAAGTGATCCCCTTCTCCCTGGACGCCCCGGTTCTCTACTACCCGGTGCGGCACCACAGTCCCGCCTGCGCCTGGCATCTGGAGCGGGTCATCCAGCGGTACGTCCCGGATTGCATCCTGGTGGAGGGGCCGGAAAACGCCAACCACCTGATCCCGGTCCTCACCCACCCGGACACCAAGGCCCCGGTAGCCCTCTATTACGCCTACCGGGACGAGGCCGGGCTGCTGGACTCGGAGCGCGGGGAGGAGAGCTTCCGGTGCTATTACCCCTTCCTGGACCATTCCCCGGAGCTGGCCGCCCTGCGCTCCGCCGCCGGCCTGGGCATACCCGCCCGGTTCATGGACCTGCCCTACGGGGAGATCCTGCTGGCCACCCGGGACGCCCGGGGCCTGCGCGCCAAAGGGGAGAAGCTGAGCTACGCCAGCGACCGCTATCTGGCCGCCAGCCGGTTCCAGGAGCTGCTGTGTGAAAGGACCGGCCTGCGCAGTTTTGAGGAATTCTGGGAGAAATATTTCGAGGCCGCCGGCCTTTTCCAGCCAGACGAGGCCTTTGTCCGCCAGATGAACGCCTACTGCCTGCTCGCCCGTCAGAACACGCCGGAGGAGGAGCTGATGGAGGACGGCTGCCTGGCCCGGGAGGCCCACATGGCCCTCCGCATCCGGGAGGCGGCGGAGCAATACGCCAAGGTTCTGGTGGTGGCGGGCGGGTTCCACATCTGGGGCCTGCTCCACAGCCCGGCCCAGGCCCCGGAGCGCAAAACGCTGCCTGAAAAGAACCAGAGCGTATACCCCATGCGCTACACCATGCCGGCGGCGGACGCCCTTTCCGGCTACGCCAGCGGGATGCCCTCCCCCGGCTTTTACGCCAGCGTGTGGTCAGCCCTCCACGCCGGGCCCCCGGAACAGGTCTGGGACCAGGTAGTGCTGGACTATCTGGTCCGTACAGGCCGCAGGCTGCGCTCGGCCGGGGCAGTCATCTCCGCGTTTGACGAGACCTGCGCCCTGCGGCAGGCCAGGGGTCTGGCCGAGCTGCGCCAAAAACCGGGGCCGGGCCTCTACGAGTTGCAGGACGCCGTACTCAGCGCCTTCGTCAAGGGAGAGGCCAGCCTGTCCGGCGTAGAGCCGCTGCGGGTGCTGCGGACGCTGACCACCGGAAAGGCGGTGGGCCAGCTGTGCCAGGGCGCTCTGGCGCCGCCCCTGGCCCGGGACTTCGACGCCCAGTGCCGGAGGCACCGGCTGAAGCAGGACGCCGCCTCCCGGCAGGAGCTCACCCTGTCCATCTTCTCGGAGCCCCGCCACCGGGCGGCCAGCCGGTTCCTGCACCAGAGCATTTTCCTGGACTGCGGCTTTGCCCAGCGGACAAAGGGGCCTGACCTCCTGCGCCGCCGCGACCGGAACCTGATCCGGGAATCCTGGTCCTATCGCTGGACCGCCGCTGTGGACGCGGCCCTCATTGAGCACGCGGTGTCCGGGGCCACGGTGCGCGAGGCCTGCGCCACCGAGCTGCGGCAGCGCCTGGCCGCCGCAGGGCGGGCGGAGCAGGGGGCCGGCCTGCTGGTCCAGGGCTTCCTGATGGGCATCGGGGATGTGTCCGACGCCCTGGCCGGGCGGATGGACGAGCTGCTCCTTCAGGACGGCGATTTCGCCTCCCTGTGCGCCGCCTGCGCCTCCCTCAGCACCCTGGAGGAGTGGCAGGCCCAATACGGGGAGCGGGGCGCCTACGACTACCCCGCCCTCCTCCGCCGGTGCTTTGACCGGGTTCTGAACCTCCTGCCCTCCATGGGAGCGGTGGACGATCACCAGGTCCCGGCAGTCCAGCAGGCCTGCATGCTGCTCTACCAGGTCACCGGGCGGGACTCCTTCGCCCTCCAGCGCCCCGCCCTGCTGGACGCCTTCCAGGCCCTGATCCGCCAGGACCCGCTCCATCCGGCCCTTCACGGGGCGGTGCTGGGCCTGCTCTACGGCGCGCAGACGGGCTGGAAGAGGGAGATCGACGCCGCCATCCGGGGGTACCTCCAGGGCACGCGGGGGATGCTGGTGCAGTCGGCCCCCTTTTTACAGGGCCTGTTTTACACCGCCCGGGACCTCCTGCTGGTGGATCCCGGCTTCTTGTCCAACATCGACCGCCTGCTGTGCGCCCTGGAGGATGACGATTTTACCCGCCTGCTCCCGGAGCTGCGGCTGGCGTTCAGCTACTTTGTCCCAACAGAGACGGACCGGCTGGCAAAGCGGGCGGCGGCCCTCCACGGCGGGACGGGGGACATCCTCCGCCATGGCGCCGTGGGCCCCGCCGCCTACACCCGGGCGGAGGCGCTGGACGCCTGGGCGGCGGCCCGGCTGGACACCTTTGCCGCAATAGAGGAAGGAGGGGAACGCTGATGCTGACCGATGGCGCCGCCCTGAACCGCTGGCGGCTGGTGCTGGGAAAAAACGCCCAGCAGCAGATTTCCCTCACCGGGAGCCGCCTGCTCCGCATAGACGATGCCCTGGACTTCCTCTATGGCCGGGAGCGGGGCGAGGACGTGCGGGACCCCCAGGGCGGGCTGGGGGAGAGCCAGCCCACCGTGGCCCACTGGCTCAGCGAGGTGCGCACCCTCTTCCCCCAGGAGACCGCCGAGATTCTACAGCGCCACGCCCTGGACCGTTACCAGCTCACCGAGCTGCTGTCCGACCGGGAGGTGCTGGAGCGCATGGAACCCAACCAGGCCCTTCTGGAGACGGTGCTGAGCCTGAAGCACATGATGAAAGGCCCGGTCCTGGATACCGCCCGCCGCATCGTCCAAAAGGTGGCGGCCCGGCTGACGGAGAAGATGCAAAACGATATCCGGCGCTCCGCCCTGGGCAAGCTGGACCGCTCCAGCCGCAGCACTGTGCGCTCCCTGCGCAATCTGGATGTACAGCGCACCATCCGTAAAAATCTGGCCCACTACGACACCCAGGCCCAGCGCCTGGTATTGGAGCAGATCTATTTCAACGGCCGGATCAAACGGTACAACCCCTGGCGGGTGGTCCTGGCGGTGGACGAGAGCGGTTCCATGCTCTCCAGCGTCATCCACAGCGCGGTGATGGCAGGCATTTTCGCCAAGCTGCCCATGCTGGACACCCGGCTGGTCATCTTCGACACCTCCGTGGTGGACCTGAGCGGCTATGTGGACGATCCGGTGGAGACCCTGATGAGCATCCAGCTGGGCGGCGGCACCGACATCGCCAAGGCCCTGGCCTACTGCGAGGGGCTGATCTTCTCCCCCCACCGCACCATGGTGGTGCTGGTCAGCGACCTGTGCGAGGGCGGGCCCCGGAAGAATTTATACGGCGTCTGCCACGACATCATTGAAAGCGGCGCGAAGCTCATCGCCCTCACCGCCCTGGACGAGAACGCCGCCCCCGCTTACGACCGTTCCGTGGCCGAGGCCCTGGCGGGGATGGGGGCCTATGTGGGGGCCATGACCCCGGCCAAGCTGGCGGACTTCATGGCAAACGTCATGCGGGACTGAGCCGAAAGGAGGCGGACCTGTGCAATTACCGAAGGCATTATCCGCCGCCCTGGCGGCCGCCGATGAAAATTACCTGATTGGGCTGTGTAACAAGGGCACGGTCAACCGGGCGAAAAAAGACCTGGCCGTGTCGGCCTCCCCGGAAACTATGCCGGGACAGGATGGCGTGACGGTCAGGCTGGGCGACATCAGCTGTTTGATTACCGCCCCCCTGGGGGAAAGCCGGTGCTCCTGCCCCAGCAGCGCCATCTGCCGCCATCGGATCGCGGCCATCCTCTGGCTGAAGGGGCGGCTTGACGCCGGGCCCGACCCCGCCGCCCCGCCGCCCAGGCCGGAGTTTCAGGAGCTTCGGGCCTATCCCCCGGAAAAGCTGGCCAAGCAGCTGGGGTCCAAGCGGCTGTCCGCCGCCCTGTTCCGCCACCAGAGCGGCAGTGGCCCCCAGATCACGGAGGCCTCGGTGGTCACGGTGGACATGCCCTGGCTGCCCGCCTGCGTCCGCCTGCTGGAGCCCCTGGAGCACAGCACCTGCACCTGCCACAGCAAGGTCTTTTGCCCCCACAAGGCCGAGGCGCTGCTGTACTGGCAGCTAAAGGAGGGCGTCGCCGACCCGTCTCTTTTGCAGCCTGCCCAGCCCGCCGGAGCGGCGCTGGACCTGGAGGCGGCCCGGGGCGTGTGCCGGGCGGTTCAGGAGGCTCTGGCCGCCCAGCTGGCCACCGGACTGAGCCGCATGCCACCAGGTGTTTGCGAGACGGTGGAGCGTATGGCCGCGCTGTGCCACACCGCCAAGCTCCCGGAGCTGGAGCGGGCCCTGCGGGCCCTCCACGGGGAGTATGCCGCCTATTTCGGCCGCTCGGCCACCTACCGGGACGCCGAGCTGCTCCAGCGGCTATCCACGGCGTTCCGCCTGGCCGGGGCGCTGGAGGCGGCGGACGGGGAGACCGCCCCCTCCCTGGCCGGAAACTTTCGGGATGACTATCTGCCGCTGGGCGACCTGAAGCTGTATCTACTGGGGATGCGGGAGTTTTCAGGCCGGAGCGGCTACGCTGGGGCCATCTACTACTTTTGGGAGCGGGACGCCCGCCAATTCTATACCTTCACCCACGTCAGACCCACGTTTTATGAAAAGGAACCCCGCCGCCGCTCTTCCCCGGCCGTCCCCTGGGGACTGCCCTGCCCCCTCCATCAGGCATGGAACCACGCTCTGGACCTGACCAACGCCAAGGCCACCCGGACCGGCAACCTGTCGGCCTCTGAACAATGCCAAGCCATCCTTCTGGATCGCTGTGATCCGGGCTGCGTCTATCCCAAGGAACGGGTCTGCGCCGACTTCGCCCTCCTCCTGGAGCGGCACAGCGCGCCCCACACACCGGAGCGGGACCGTCTGGCCGTGGTCCGTCCCCAGCGGTGCGAGCCCCAGCCCTATGATGCAATTCAGCAGCGGTTCGCCCTGCGGCTGCTGGACGGCGCAGGCCGGGACCTGTGGCTGGAGGTCCGTTACAAAAAGGAGGAGTCCAAAGTGGTGGACGTGCTGGAAGAGTTCGCGGACAGCCTGAAAAAGGACCCTCGCCTCTCCCCTGTCTTTTTCGGGATCGTCTACCGGGAGGGCGACCGGCTCAAGCTCTATCCCATCGAATTCTTCACGAAATGGGGGGAGGACACATGACGGAGCTTTTGGACGATATGGAACTGGCTCTGACCGATCTCATACAGTCCGGCTTTTCCACCGGAGGCCCCGCCACAGCCCAGCGCCTGGGCGCCCTGTCCCACAGGTGCGAGGACTGCGGCCTGCACACTGGCGGGGCCCTGCTGTCCGAGCTGGAGCGGGTTCTGACCGCCCGCTCCCATACGGTGCAAAAAAACGACCTTCCCCCGGCGGCGGCGCTATGCCGCACGGCGCGGTATATCCAGCTCTGCCGGGAAAAGCTGCAGGAAGAGCAGATCAAACAGCGCTGGCAGCCGCTGACAGATAAGGAGGAGTTTTGATGAACACGGCGTGCACGAATGACAGGGATAAACTGAAGGTTCTGACCACTTCTTTGAAATTTTCCCCAAACAACCAGGCCCTGGCCCTGGAATATCTGACCGCTGAGGCCTGTGACGACGGCCTCTTAAACAAGGCGGAACCCCAGGATTTCAGCACCCTGGGCTGGCAGGAGCTGAGCGGTTCGGTGAACTGGCTGGCCCGGGTCCGAGACTCCGGGGATTCGGAGCTGGCCGCCCGGTACGTCAAGCTGTATTGGGCCATCGGCAAAAGCACCGCCGTCTTTCCCCTGGGACAGGGCAGATATATCAGGTCGGGCCTGTGCGAGCGCTCTGACCTTGTCGCCATCCTGGGCAAGACCGCCGCGGCCGCCATGGAGGCGGAGCGCCTCTCCAGGACAAACGCCCCAAGCCATGAGGAGATAGCCTGGCTCCACCAGCTGGCCGTCACCGAGCCGGAGGCTTTGGAGGCGGCGCAAAGCCTGAGCGGCGCCCAGTATAACAATATGAAGGTCCTTCTGGCGGGTATTTTGCTCTGCAACGCCGGGCACGAAAAGCCCCGCTTCCTGAAAAAGCTGCTGGGGAAGGACTCCCTGGTGGACCGCCAGGCGGAACTCCTGTTTCAGCACAACCTGAACTCCCTGGCCAAAACGGCCCCCACCCTTTCCCAGGGGGACCGGAACCTGCTGGCCGGCTACATCCGGAAAGGGGACCCCAAAGCGCCGGTGCCCTCCCTGTCCTCCGCCCGCTGCGCCGCCGACGCCCAAAGCGCCCTGACAGCAAACGCCTCCGAGCCCTATCCCACCGCCCTGCTGGGGACAGCCTCCTTCCTGGCCCAGCGCCAGGACCCCCGGGCCCGCTGCGCCGTCCGGGCGTACCTTGCCCTCAACCCTATGGCCCTGGTTCCCGCCCTCCTGCGCACCGTCCCCCACGATTACTTCCTGGACCAGCGTCCCCTCTTGATGCAGGACCTGCCCGGCGGGGCCGCCATCGTGCTGCTGGCGCTGTGCGGCAGTCCGGCCAGCTACGCGCACAAAAAGGAGATCGCCGGCCTTTGCCGGAGCGGCCTGGCCGAGGCCAAGCGGCTGTCCGACGCCCAACAGTATCAGGTGCTGTGCGACCTGCTCCCGGACAGCGCCGACAGCGGCATGGAGGCCAAGATCATCTCCCTTTTGGAAAAGTATATCCAATCGGGAAAAACCGAGCTGCGGGCTTATCTCACCGGCACCGGCAGCTTGAAGGACTCCGCCGCCCAGCTGGCGGCGGTCACCTGCGCGCCCTATACCTACCCCAGCCAGCCCGCCAATCTGGTTTTCCACTACCGGCTCAAAGCCGGGTGGGACAACTTCGCCTGCCGCTGCGCCGTGGTTTTGGGCCTGCCCCTGGGGGGCCGCGAGATGAACTACATCCTGCGCCAGGGCGGGGCCTCCCCCACGGAGAAGGACGTGAGCACCCTGGCTCTGGCCCTGCTGGAGCAGGAGCTGTCCATCCCCACCCTGCTGCAGGCCTTCGGGGCCTTCCACGATGCCTCCTATTCCGACAGCGCCAAGGCCAGCATACGCAACGGCGTGTCCTCCGCCATCCAGCGGCCCGGCTATGTCACACAGCTGTGCGCCTGCGCGAAATCCGGGGGCGTGTTCGCCCGGCATACGGCCATCTCGGCGCTGGACGGCCTGACGGCGGTGGACGCCTGCGCCACCCAGGCCAAGGCGGGCATTTTGGACTGTGCCGGGGACTCCTCCAAGCAGATCCAGGAGCTGCTCCTGGCCATCCTGCCCGCCCACACGGACTGGACCGCAGACTTTGCCCAGCTGCTCATGAGCAAAAAGGCGGCGGAGCGGCTGCTGGCGGTGGGCGTCAGCCGGAAGCTGGGGGACGCCCTCCGCCCCGCTTTGGAGGAGGCGCTGGCCGCCGAAAAGAGCGCCAAGGTGGCCGACGCCATCCGGGCCGCGCTGGGGCAGGAGGCCGCAGCCCCTGGAGCGGACGGCGGCGAGACCCCGGACGAGCTGGCCGCCCGGGTGCTGAAGGGCGGGAAAAAGCGGAAGATCCAGTGGGTTCTGGACGCCCCCCTGCCCGCCCTGCATTGCAAGGACGGTTCTGAGGCCGGCGAGGACCGCCGCGCCGCCCTGATGGCGGCCTACTGCGACCTGGGCCGCATCGGCCGCAGCGAGACCGCCGCTGAGCTGGCCAAGGACATTGACGAGGCGGATCTGGCAGCCCTGGCCCACGAGGTGTATGAAAAGTGGCTGGCGGAGGGGGCCCAGAGCAAGACCAAATGGGTGCTGCCCTTCGCGGCGGCCTTTGGCGGGCCCGCCATGACGCCCAAGCTGACCCGTGCCATCAACGACTGGCCCCAGCACGCCCGGGGCGCCATCGCCTGCGACGCGGTGGCGGCCCTGGCCCTCAGCCCTGATCCGGCGGCGCTGCTGACGGTGGACGCCATCTCCCGGAAGTTCAAATTCCGCCAGGTCAAGGCGGCCGCGGGGCAGGCGCTGGAACATGCCGCGAAGGAGCTTGGCATCACCGCCGAGGAGCTGGCAGACCGCATCGTCCCCGACCTGGGTTTCGGCCCGGACGGGACCAGGGTGTTCGACTACGGCCCGCGCAGCTTCACCGTCCGCCTGACCCCCACGCTGGAGCTGGAGATCGCCAATGACGCGGGCAAGGCAGTTAAAAACCTGCCCGCTCCCGGCAAGACCGACGATGAGGAGAAGGCAGGCGCGGCATATAACGAGTTCAAGCTGATGAAAAAGCAGATCAAGACCGCTGTGAGCACCCAGAAGGCCCGGCTGGAGGCGGCCCTCTCCGCCCTGCGCTGCTGGAGTACTGAGGCTTGGCTGGCATTGTTCGTGGAAAACCCCATTATGCGCCAGTTCGCCATCAGCCTGATCTGGGGCGCCTATGAGGACGGCAGGCTGCAGGCCACCTTCCGCTACATGGAGGACGGCTCCTTCAACACGGTGGACGAGGAGGAATATCAGCTCCCGGACAACGTCAAGATCGGCTTGGCCCACCCGGTGGAGCTGGACGGCGAGACCTTGGCGGGCTGGAAACAGCAGCTGGAGGACTATGAGATCACCCAGAGCATCCTCCAGCTGGACCGCCCGGTGTACCGCCTGGGGCCCAGCACAGAACAGCAGCGCAGTTTGGAGCTCTTCGGGGGGAAAATGCTCAATGGGCTGTCCCTGTCGGGAAAGCTCCAGGGGCTGGGCTGGTATCGGGGCAGCGTGCAGGACGCGGGCGTCTTTTACACCTTTTATCGGGAGGACGCCGCCTTGAACATGGGCGTGGAGTTGAATTTCTCCGGCTGCTATGTAGGGGATGAAAACGACACCGTAACGGTATACGATGCGGAATTCTACCGCTCCGGCACCGTGCAGCGGGGCAGCTACTGCTACGACGCCCCAAAGGAAGAGAATACCTTTGCCCTGGGCGATGTACCGCCCCGGTACTACAGCGAGATCGTCTATCAGCTGGAGCGGGCCACCGCGTCTTCCACACAGACCGACCCAGACTGGAGAAACAAGAAATAATAAGCTGCCTTTTCCGAAAACACCGCGCCGTACTTGCCATCATCGGTAAGAACGCGGTCGGTGGACTCCCACGCTACCCGTACCCCATCTTCCTCCAGGTAAAACCGGACCTTTGACCAGCTGTCCGGATAGGAAGCCACGTCCGGCTGGCCAATATAGTCAAAGGTATAGACCGTCCGGGGGTTCTCCCAGTCCTGTGTATCCCGGTAGCAGAGCCGGGCGTTCCGTGCGGGCGTCCTGACCAGCCCGAACCACTCCGTCTGCTCCGGCTCGCCCGCTTCATAGAAATAACACCGCGTATTCACCGAGGTGAGGTAGAGTTCCCCTTCCCCTGTCCCGCCCCGGAACACCACCGCCCCATCCTCCATATCCACCAGCAGAACGACGCTTTTGGACAGGCAGCCGCTCAAGTAGCCATTGCAGTGGACTGCGCTCCACCATTCGCTGCATATCCAGACCGCGCTCCCGCCATCGGCCAGCTCCCCCCGCATTGTGGGCCGGCCGATGTCCGGGAACTCATACAACAGGGTTCCGGCCTTGTCCAGGATCTGGAGGTCGTAGCGGTATGTTTTGTCATAGTCCTCCGCCTTTTGAGCCCGCAGCCGGCACTCCGCGCCTTCCACCGGCGTCAATTCATCCCAGGTGGTATTCGTCCTGGCATAGCCCGAAGGATAACCTACTTCGATCAGCGCCAGCCCGCTGTCCGGATTGCAGCCGGACAGCAGCAAAAGCAGCACCGCCCCCCAAAGCCATACGTTCCGTTTCATCCTTTACCCTAAACCTCCTTTCCGTCCCGCCTGACCCGGAGGACAACCTTCATCCCGGCGTCCGCCATGCCCTGCCAAGCCCGTGGGATATGCCTGCTCCGGCCACTGACAGCTGCTGCCGTCAACGGCCGGATATTCTCCCTTATGATAAAGCTCCAATTCTATAACATCTCTCACTTTTTATGTTGTGTATGATGAAGCAGGGGACAGGCACAGACGCGGCGGTTCACCCGGCTTTCATCAAAAGCCAAAACCAAGGCCGGATTTTACAGTTTATTCTTCTTGCGCTGTCCCTAAACACCCTGATTGAAACAATACTATATATGGGATGGAATGCCATAAGTCCGGCGATACCGCCAGGGAAAAGCGGTGCGGGGCCTCACCTGGCCCATCTTATGGGAGCCCAGCCTCCCGAAACGATGCGAGAAAGAAGGATGCTACGATGAAACGAAATCTGTCCCTTGCAGCTGCCTGTCTGCTGCTTCTCCTGCTGAGCGCATGTCAGGGCAAGACCGTCGCGGAAACCCACTGGGCCGCCGCGAAAAAGGCGGGCGGTTTGGAGGACTACGTCAAAGAGCAGGCAGAAAACATCGACATAGAGGCATTGAAGCAGGAGGCGCAGGAGGGCGGCATGGAGCAGCAGTTCAAGGCCACCGCACTCCTTTGCGCCCTGGAATACCGGCAGGACAGGGCGGATGCGTCCACCCCCAGCCTCAGCCGGTTCCGATTCGGCTACCCGGTCAGCTCCGCCTACGCCACCCGGTTTTTGAGCCAGGTCAACACTGACAGCGAGGCCTTCTGGGCGTCCATGGGCGACGCGTTCTCCCCCTATGACTGCTACCCGGCCATATTTGCCGCGGCCAAGGAGCTGGACGGGCCCACACTGGCCAACCTCCTGACGGGCAACCCGCCCGGAAAGACCCAATTCAAGGAGGCAGCCGACCAATGGGTCGAACAAAACCCCGGCAGGATCGTCGCCATAGGCAAGGATCTGATGGAGGCCGGTTATTTTGACCAATGGGCCATATCCAAGTGGTCGTCCACCTTTTTACATCCCACCACCAACTCCTACTGCATCCGGCAGGACACCGTGGAGGACGCCTTTGGCTATGTATCCTATCTGCGCGACGTGATGCTGCCGCCGCTGGTGGAAAAGAATGGCACGGCCTCCCTGGTCAAGTCCTCAGAAATCACTGGAGAGGACTATTTCTCCTCCCCCGTGATGGTTACCGTCACCAACGACAGCCTCACCTTGCAGGAGCCCTCCGACGGCGGCCTGCCTGAGACCATTGAACTGGAGGGAAAAACCGTCGCCGCCTTCTATTACAACCCTGGCGTCGGGGAGTTTGACGACTACCTGCCCTCCCTCCAGCTCATGGGCGGCTTTCTGTTGGCCCTGCCGGAGGAGGAGGCCCCCGCAACCCCAGCTGAGGCTGACTACTACCTGGTGCTGACAGCCCACTTTGAACGCGGCGACTTCTATAAGGGCGCCAATGGAAAAGATACCGGCACCCAGCAGGTCAACTCCCTCACCTCGGTGGATTTGTACGATGCGGCCACCGGCGCCTTCCTCCGCCACCTGGGCAACCTCCGGGAGCTGGCCCCGGATACCGTCTACACCTCCTACGATGACACCTCCCTGCAATATCCCGTGCCCGCCAAATCGGACGTGCTGCTCTATATGTACCACAATATCAACAATCCCGACGCCTACATCTCCATGGTGGACAACACGCCCATCAACGGCAGCACGGTGGAGCCGGGCCAGCCGGTCCTGTTCGGCGGGTGGGAGATCACCTATCACACCGCCCGGATCGTGTCTGAGTTCGAGTATGGCATGTACATCTTCTCCGCCGACGAGGGGGAACAGTGCGTCATCGCCGACCTGACAGTCACCAACCGCAGCCTCAATTCAGATACCTTCCTGCCCATGGTCTACTATCCCAACGAGGACCCCATCCTGTATGTCACCGACTCCGCCAAAGAAAACCGCTATGACTGCGTTGACGTTATGCTGTACAGTCCCTGTCTGAATAGCCGGACGGTAGAGCCCGGCGACTCCAAGGAGGGAGAGCTGGTCTTCCAGATCCCCGACACGCTGGCCCAGAGCGGCGAGCCGCTCTACATCGCCGTCACCATGGGCAGTCAGGTGGTCTACTATCCCCTGCGCTGAGACAGCGTTTTGCAATCATGGGGGGTTCCTCCCGCCGCAGGTGATTTTGGGAACGCTCCGTCTTTCCAAGACGGGGCGTTCCGCTGGAACAGCTCCAGCTTTTGGCCCGCAGATCCCATTTGGAGGGAAACTGTATGAAAAATATCATACTCAGCGCAGATGGGGACAGCGTCATATATTCTGTTCCGGATGCTGTCGCAGATCAATTGGAAGAATACTGCTCTGAGTTTTGCTGTAAATGGCTTTGGAACAGCCCTGACGCCGCAAAGTACAGAAAGAACGGATTTGTCTGCTACACGGAAAGGGATTTTATTGATTACCTCAACACACACAAATTCCCAGAGCAGAAGTCTACCCTCGTTCTAAACTTGGGCTGGACTGAGTTAGAGGCAGGCATCCCCCCAGAATATAGATCGCTCCCATATTTCAATTTCTAAAAAATTTCCCGCGCAGGAGGTGATCGGATGAGCCCTAACGAACCGTGGCAGTCAGACTTGGAACAAATGTACCGGGAGATGTATCCGACCCTCTACGCCTATGCCCTGCGGATCTTGAAGGACCGCGCCCTGGCGGAGGAAGCCGTCCAGGACACCTTCTGCATCGCTTGCGCGAAGCGGGAACAGGCCCTGTCCAACCCCAAACCCAGGGGCTGGCTCATGCTTACCTTGAAGCATGTGATGCAGAACATGCTTCGCACCCAGAGAAAGTTACAGCGGCTGCTCTTTCTGACCGCCGGCGAGGAGCAGCCCACGGATGCGCCGGAGCTGCTGGACGTGGACGTGCTGTTCGGCGATGTGTCGGACAGCGAGGACTTTCGCCTCCTCAAGCGCCTTGCCCTGGAGCAATATACCATAGCGGAGCTGGCCCAGGACCTGGGCATCTCCGTGGAGGCTTGCAAAAAGCGGGTGCAGCGGGCCCGGAAACGGCTGCAAAAGAAGCTGAAGGTTTGAGGACGCCCAATGAAAGGGGGAAGCCGTATGAGAAGATCGGAACAATGGGATCATTTGGAACCTGCCGACCTGGAGCGGATGAGTACAGCGGGTCTGGAGAAGCTGCTTCTCCAGGACTTTCAGAACCCGGAGAGCGGGGAGGAGCGTATGGAACAGCTCTGCTACGCCGCCTACCTGCTGGCGGAGCGAGCCCCTGACTCCAACGCCTCCGCGGACCGGGCCTGGGTGAATTTCCAGGAAAAATACCTCCCTTTTGCTGAGGCACGCAGCGGCCATTATGAGGACGGTCTGGCACCGTCCTCAGACGCCGCCCCAGGGCGGCGTCCATCCCACCTGCGAAAATGGAGCGCACGGGGACTGCTGGCCGCAGCGGCGCTGGCTGCCCTTCTGCTGTCCATTTCCGTGGCCGCGGCGGCCGGCGGCTATGATCTGTGGAGGCTGCTGGCCCGGTGGACGGATGAGGACATGAGCATCGCCCCAGGGCAGATTGTCCCCACCGATGAGGATGATATCCACATACCTGAGGAGGGCACAGAATACGCCACGCTCCGGGAGGCGGTGGACGACTGTGGGCTGGCCCGGCCCATGGTTCCCCGCTGGCTCCCGGAGGGGTTCACTATGGTGAATCTGGTGGCGGATACCGGTTTCCCCGACGCGCTGATCTACCAGGCGGCTTACCAGCGGGACGAGGATGTTATCGTTGTGTTCGTGGAGGTGTTCCTCCCCCGGGAGGAAGAAGCTCCCAGGACTTACGGTAACTTCCAGAAGGACGAGGGCGATCCTATCCCCTATGAGGTGGGAGGCATTACCCACCTGCTGTCCACCAACGCCGGACGGCCCGTCGCCCTCTGGTCCAACGGCCCCGCCCAGGGAGCCATCAGCGGGGACATCACCATGGACGAGCTGAAGCAGATCATCAACTCCATCTATGAATAAGAGAGCGGGCCCGGCGCTGTGCGCTGGGCCCGCTCGAACGTGGATTCCCTCATGATGCCCTTTTCAGAAACCGCAGGCCCGTCACCAGCTCCGGGATGCTGTCCCACCTGAAATGGTCCTCGTCGGTCTGATAGTGCTGGCCCATCCCCAGCCTCAGAAGCGGCCCATAGTCCCACCAGCTGAGATACCAGGCAGACTCATGGGAGGTGTCCACCATGTACCCATTGCGAAGGAAGTACCAGATAATATGGGTCTCGTCCTCTTTGGAGTGCGCCTCGCGGTGGAAGTCATAGGAAAATTCGTATTCCGCGCCGTCCGCGCCCGTGACCCAAAAGTGCTCCGGCGTGCCCTCCACCGGCATATCCAGCCGGGCCAGCATTTCATACAGCCCTCCATAGCTGATGTGCAGGCCGTCCGCGCCGACCCCCGCGAACAGCTCACCCGGTATCTGCTCCTCCCCGTCCCACACCTGGGGGCAGCGGGGCATGTCCGCCCAGTCCCAGCGCTCCCGGGCAAACTCCGCCAGCTCCTCCGCCGTGAAATCGTCACAGGGCAGGTTGTAAAAGGCGTAATACTCCATCAGCGCCCCGGCACACTGGCCGATCACGTCGTCCAAACTGTCCTCTGGGCCCTGGGTACATACATCGACCTTGTCCGACAGGCTGGTCTGCCAGGGAAGCGCGCCGGAAAAGAGATAGTAGTACCGTCCCCTGGCCAAGAACTCCCGGTGGGGCCTGCCTTCTGTCCAGTCGTAGAAGGCCCGCAGCTGCTCCGCCGCCCTCCGCGCCTGGTCCATGGAGGTGTACTCCACATCCATACAGGTCTCGTCGGTCCATTTCGCCTTGCCGACCTCCCAGGCATCCAAGCTGCCGCCCTCCTTTCGGTAGGCGTCCAAATAGTAGGTCCACACCGCGTCCGGGGCGTTGGAGTCCAGCCTGTTATGGTAGTACGGAACCGGGTCGCCGCCCCGTGTTACCATCTCCACGTGGAAAGTGGCCTCCGGCAGATCCTCGAACCAGCACAGCCAGGTGTTCAGGCCCTGGGCCTTCATCTCAATTTTTTCTCCGGGATACCGGTTTTCCAGATGCTCCCGGGCCTGCTCGCTGGTGAAGAGCCAGGGCCCCTCGTTACAGCCGGACATCAGGAGCAGCGCCGTCAGTCCAATGCCTGCGGCAAAGATATGCTTGATCCGCTTCAGCCTGCTCATTGGCATGACCTCCCCGCCGATACGCTTTGGCAGGATTCACAAGCAAAAGCCCTCCCGCCGGATCACCGCCACGAAGCAGATGGCGGCCAATGCTCCCGCCCTATTTAATCCATGGCACGCAGCAGGACAGGCTCATTGTTAATAGGGCGGGGCAGAGCGTCCGCCAAGACTTCTGCCCCCATTTCCCGTTCCGGTGTTCCGGCACCGGGGCGGGGATTTTCTTATTCCAAGTATTTTATGTACTTCTGATATTCAAAGGAGCCATTGGGAACGGTCCGGGTTTGCTTGTTCCCATTTTTATAAATAATCAGGAATGTGGTTGAACGCTTGCTTTTTGCGGTGGAGGCCCCGACGATTCCCCCGACAGGGCCAGCTACGATGTTTCCAACGACACCCCGGGCTGCCGCGCTTACCGTGGAAGTTTTTCCATAGGCGTCAATGATTTTGGTTTTCAAGATGACACCGCGGCCGGTTTCTTTGTCACCAGTGACGCTGCGTTTCATTCCCCAAATGCAAAGAGCAGTGATGGCAAACGAGAAAACGCCCAAAAGGAATAGGGCGAGCGGCGAAGATGGGTGGCGGCCAATGGCCAGATTGTAAAAGCAGCTAAATCCAGTCAGGCCGAAAACAAACGCAAAAATCCCGCAGAATACTTTCATGGCAAGCGTATCTCCTCATTGTTTGGCAGGCTGTTCCCATTCTGAAAATCAATCAAGACCGGCTGTGCCTGCCTCATTTTTTGTCCTTATTTCTTCGTCGGACAGTCCACCCATAACTAATAGCTTACTGTGGCGGCTGAACGAGGTGATCCAGCTGGCGGCGGGCGGAATTCAGCAGGTGCTTGACGAGCGGCTTTCGGCGGCTGCCGCCCTGGTGCACACTTCAACCAGAAACGGGAGACGGGTGGGATGCAATGCCGGAGTATAAAAAGGCCCCCGGCGGGATGGGGGTCCAGCCGGGGGCAGGTAAGCGGGGGTGCTTACCACGGGGTACGTAAATAGTATACCACAAGAGGACAAGGATTGCAAGAGGGCAAGTTGAACAAGACAATAAATTCATCGGCCCCATATCCCCATCGTTAGTACTGTCCCGGGTAAACCCGAAAGGAAGATGGTTGCACATGGAATCACCCCGCACGAACTGCGCCGTCCGCTCCACCTTTCCCTCGCTTGGCCCCGGTACGGACTGTACAAGATGGGCTCGAACCCATAGGATTTCCCTTCGGCCCAATCACATCCGGCGGACTACAGAATTCGGGAGAGAGGTAACTTCCTTTACGTTACCCCTCTCCCTTGTCGCGTCCTTTTGCAGCGCTATCGTGCCTGGATCAGCTCAGCTCTCCATATGGCGGCCCAGAAAGCCGGCTACCGTCTGGGCCAGCTTTAGCTCCACCTCGCTCAGGGCCGGAGCGTCGCCGTCGCTGACGAACGCCACACAGCCCAGCACATCTCCCTCGGACAAAATGGGCACCGCGATGAGTACCCGGTATTTGTCGCTGCCGTCGCACAGAGGCAGGGCCTGCTCAGCCTGGACGCTGCGGCGCTCCTCCATGATCTGCTCAATCTGCGGCGATACCCGCTTGTCCACCACCTCCCGGCGGGGGACACCGCCGCCGGCGATGACGCTGTCCCGGTCTGTGATGACGGCGGGCAGGCCCGCCACCCGGCTGATGGTGTCGCACAGCTGGGCGGCAAAATCGGATACATCGCCCAATTGAGAGTATTTTTTGAAAATGACGCCGCCCTCCCGGTCGGTGTAGATCTCCAAGGGGTCGCCGTCACTGATAACCTTGACAGTGAAAATCTTGTTGTTGTGCTTGTCGCTCTCCTGGATGATTAGGATTTCGTAGGGGCGGGGGCTGACGGGGGCCATGGCTGCCACCGCCTCCGGCTTGTCCTCCGGGAGCGTCCCGCTTTGCAGGATGCTGTCCACGTCCGCTTTCAGGTGGATGTCCAGGTGGTCCTCGAATACCACGATCTTCTGGATGATGAGCTCCAGGTCGGCCCGCTCCAGCTTCTCCTTGTTCAGGATGTCATCGAACACCTCCATGGCGGTCTTGGCCGCCCGGTTTACCCGGATGATGGTGTTGCGCTTGTCCGCCGTCATGGCAATCTGGTTTTGGATGCCCTCCATTCGGCGCAGCAGGTCGCCCTCCAGCTCATCGTAGGTAGCCTCCAAGGTGTCCTCCTGGTCGGGGTGCTTCATGATGTCCCGGATACGCTGGCGCTTAGTGGCTTTCAGCTCCTCCTGGAGGTCGGCCAGCACCGCCTCTAGGTTGGCGGCAGACTGCTCCGTCTCGGCCACGTCCTCCGCCTCCCGGGCTAGGTCGGCGTTCAGCCGGTCCAGCAGGTTGGCGGAGTTGTCCTTTACCTTTTGGACGTAAATTTTTAACAGCTCGTCCAGCTTGTCCACCCGGATGTGGTGGCTGGTGCAGCCCTTCAGCCCCCGGCGGTGGTAGGTGCCGCAGCGGTAGGCGTCCTTGATGTCCCGGCGGCTCATGGCGAACATGGGGGAGCCGCAGTCGCCGCAGAACAGGAAGCCGGAGTACACGTTGTCGTACTTCTTCTGGCCCCGGTAGTGGGCGGTGGAGCGGGATTCCCGCAGGGCTTTGGCCGTGGCGAAGGTGCGGTAGTCGATGATCTCCTGGTGGTGGTGCTCGATGACGATGTGGTCCAGCTCGTCCCGGCGGACTTCCTTGCCGTTAATCTTCTTCCGGGTGTACTTCCCCTGGCGGAGAGTGCCAATGTAGAAATCATTATCGATAATGCCCTGGACTGTGACGATGGCCCAGGCGGGCTTAGCGGTCCGCTTGTACTCCTCCCCGGCGGCCTCCTTCCGATCCCGTTCCACCATGCGGGGGGTGGGAATGCCCTGGTCGGTGAGGTGGTTGGCGATCTTCTTGTAGCCCCAGCCGTCGATGTACAGCCGGAAAATCTCCCGGACGATCTCCGCCTCGGTGGGCACCACCTCGAACTCCTGCCGCTTGTTCACGACGTAGCCGTAGGGGGCGGCGCAGATCCATTTCCCGTCCGCCTGGCGGCGTTTGATGACAGACTTCACCTTTTTGCTGGTGTCGGTAACCGGCATCTCGTTGATGAGGAATTGGAACTGTATCTTCAGCCAGTCGTCGTCGTTGGGGAAGTCGATGCCGTCCCCGATGGAGATGATGCGGACCCCAGCGTCCCGCAGGTCCTCCAGCTCCACCAGTCCCCGGGAGTTGCGGCGGGAAAAGCGGGAGAAATCCTTGACGATGAGGATGTCCTTCTGGTGGCCCATCAGCTCACGGCGCATGGCCTGGTAGCCCTCCCGCTGCTCGAAGGTGTAACCGGAGCGGTCACGGTCCTCGTAGAAGGCGAGGGTGGAGTTTAGAAATTTTTGCTTTACAAAGTCCGTGATGATGGCCTTCTGGTTTTCAATGGAAGTGTTGTCCCGGTCCAGCTCCTCGTCCACCGAGATGCGGCAGTAGCCGGCGATGTCAATTCTTTCAATCATCCTTTTCACCCTTTAGATATTTTGCCGTCTGGCGGTCAAATTCTGAGATGTAGTCGGCATCCTGCTTTTTTCGGAACTCCGCGTAAATATCACTAACTTGTTTCACGGCCTCGTCGTGGGAGATGCGTCCTTTGCCCTCCAGCACCTTGCGGCGGTTGTTGGTCAGGAATCGGTCTGTCTCTGCCAGCCAGTCTTTCATGCTCATGAGCTGCTCGTCCTCTGCCATCAGCTCGGCGTAGTCGATGAACATGGTAACCAGACGGTTGAGACGGGAGATTTCTTTTTCGTTCAGATAGTTCTTGGCTATCAACACATCGCTTTTCAGAATTTTCCCGTCCGGCGCCCCCTTCCAGGTGGTCAGTCCCATGGTAGGGCTGTCCAGAGCGGCCCGTTCCGAAATCAGCTCCGCTGCTGTCTTGCCGGTGACAGCGAAGTGGAGCTTGTTCTGGACGAAGGCGTAGAAAGCGCGGGTGGTCTCGCTATTTTTGTCGTAGTCGTAACTGCACTGCTCGAACACATCTGCGATCTTCTGATAGGCCCGGCGTTCGCTGGCCCGGATCTCCCGGATGCGCTCCAGCAGCTCGTCGAAGTAGTCCCGGCCAAAGGGCCTGCCGTTTTTCATCAGCTCGTCGTTGAGGACGAAGCCCTTTTGGATGTACTCTTTCAGTGTCTTCGTGGCCCACTGACGGAAGCGGGTGGCTTTCTTGGAATTGACCCGGTAGCCCACGGCGATGATGGCATCCAGATTGTAACACTGGGTTTTATATTTTTTTCCATCAGCGGCAGTTACCGAGAATTTCTCGGTAACTGAATCCTTGTCCAATTCTTCCTCTGCAAAAATATTTTTCAAGTGCAGAGAGATATTGTCGCTTGAGCAATCGAACAACTCACCCATTGCTTTTTGGGTCAACCAAAAATTCTCCTCCTTGAAAATGACACTGACAAATTCTTTCTCACTACCGCTGTTGTAGAACAATATCTCTCCGCTCTGTACCAGTTCTTTTTCCACTCTGTTCCCTCCTACTATCAATTTTAATTATATTAGCAATTCTATATTTCAGATAATATTGTATCACACCTTTTCAGAAAAATCAACTAAAAAGTTGGGCGGGAGTATCACTCCCGCCCTTGCATTTTCTACCTTGCGCCCGCCCTCTGCCTCTTTCGACGCACCTCCTGCTCCGCAAGGCGTTTCCGATTATAACAGAGTAGTGCACTGGTTTCTTCCAACAGATCTTGATCTCCAGACTGATATTCTACCACAGAATACTTTTTTACCTTATATTGTTGGTAGAGGATATTTAGCTGTCCTTTCAACGCTTGGTCTCTTTTATCCTGGTTTGTCAGCCAAACCTCCACGATCTTCCTGTCATCTCTGACATTGATCTCCAACTGATTACCACATCTCCTCTCGAAAGTTTATTTGGAATTATTTTCCGCTTTTCTCATTTACTTTATTCATTTAAAAGACATTTTCTATTCTGTCATAACTTCTGATTCCGCCCGCAGGCGGCATAGGGGTCAGGGGATTATCCCCTGCAAGCGCGTGGAATGTACATCCGCGCTATGCTTGCACGGCCCACGCCGCCCCTGGCGGCGTG